>JBCCCR010000024.1 GCA_039033415.1 Pseudomonadota bacterium
CGCGCATGCGCGGGTTTTTTAGTGGCGGAGAGAGAGGGATTCGAACCCTCGATGGGCTTTTGACCCATACTCCCTTAGCAGGGGAGCGCCTTCAGCCGCTCGGCCACCTCTCCGCGGGGGGCGTATCATAACTGACCTTTTTGGTGTTTTTCACGGAAAAAATGAAAAAAGGGCGTCGCGTCGCCTGGCGGGCGATCGCGGTCGCTCGGCGGTACGTTGGGTGACTTAGCTTTTCGCCGGGTTTTCGGCGTCGTCTTCCTGGCGAATTCGCTCGTAGATTTCTTCCCGGTGCACGGCCACGTCTTTCGGCGCGTTGATGCCGATGCGCACCTGGTTCCCCTTGACGCCCAGCACGGTGACCGTGATTTCGTCACCGATCATGAGCGTTTCGCCGACCCGGCGGGTCAGAATCAGCATGTTGTTCTTTCTTGGGTCACAGGGACTCTCCTATCCCGCGTCGCGTCGGTAAGCGACACCGCCGTGTCCTTTAAAGTAGCCCGATTGTCGCCCAAAGTTGCTGCTGCGCACAAGCGAGCGACTATTGCCCTGCCAGCATGGCCGACATGCCGCCTTCGATGAAGCTGGCGTTGATCCCGTGCTGAGACAGGAGGAAGGCGGCCGCGGAGCTGCGTGCGCCGCAGTCGCAGTAGGCGATATGGCTTCCCGCTGCATCGAGTTCAGCAATCGCGTCGCGGAGCCGGTAGAGCGGGATATTGCGACTCCCGCGAATCGACCGGCTGCCGTGCTCGTTCTCCATGCGCACATCAATGAGGACGGCGCCATCCTGCTTCACCTGACGGGCAGCCTCGCGCGCGGAGAGCGACTGAACGACCGGGCGAATCAGCAGCGCCTTAAATCGCTCCTTGGCCAGGCGCATCAGAACGCCGGGCTGCGTCATAACGACAGTGGCGTTCCGGGGCAGGCCGGAGATCAGCGCCTCTTCTCCAAAACTCTGTCCCGCCTCGAGCGTCGCGATCGGAATTGGTACTTGACCTGCCATGCGCCGCACCTCGGCCTGGCCCTCCACGATCATGTAGTAGTAGTCGCCGTCGTCACCCTGGCGAACAATTTCCTGGCCGGCCTCGCACTCCATGCGTTCGACCGCCGCAAAGAACAGCTCGATATTCTCCGTCGGCAGCTCACGGAAGATCTCGCTCTGCACGATTTGAAACATCCATGAACCGTCGAGCCCCTCGGCATCTGCAACGTCTGTCACGCTCAGGGAAGGCATCTCCCCGGTGACCAGCTGGCTGCGAGTCGCCAGGTCTTCCACCAGCCCTCGAGGTGCCTCGACCACCACGGCGGAATCGCTCGTGACCTGCGCGGTGTGTGGCCGGGGCTGCAGGTTGCCCATGGCGTAGCGCGCCGCGTCGTCCCCGACCGCGAGCGAGCGGACCTGTCCGCTGGCCGACTTGCGCGCAATGGCGCCGTCCGCCAGGAAGATGATGAGCTCGTCTTCGTCACCCTCCAGGTAGACGCATTCACCCTGCGTGAGCTCTCGCGTGCTCGCGGCGTCGAGAAAAGCCGTGAACTGCTCGGCCCCAAAGGTGCTGAGCGGATTGATGGTTCGAAGAACGTCCAGGTACTGTTCCATGGTCCGGAAGCGATCGGCCGTGATCGCAAGATGTTCGCATTTACGTTGGCTCGGTGCCAGATCGGTGAACGGACAACAGTACCGTTTTGGAGAGGGGCAGGGAATGATCGGGCCTGGACGGGTGCCGGGAAACCAACTATCCGGCTGTCGCCGGTGCGGCGACCCTCAGCGCCAGAGTCGTTGACTGGGGGCGGCCGGACCCGTACCATTCGACGGCTTTTTTCGGGGTATAGCGCAGTCTGGTAGCGCGCCTGCTTTGGGAGCAGGATGTCGGGGGTTCGAATCCCTCTACCCCGACCAGTTTCTCGGCGCCTGTAGCTCAACCGGATAGAGCACCGGCCTTCTAAGCCGACGGTTGCAGGTTCGAGTCCTGCCGGGCGCGCCAAGCTGGCGCCACGAGCGAAAGTCAGGGCGCCGGGTTGGACTGCGCGCTGCGGCGCGCGGGCAGTACCGACGGCGCTTGGCGAACGGTGCCAGGCGCGTCAAAATAGCCACGGCAGGTCGCCGACTGCCGACGGCAATACAATGGTGGGCGTAGCTCAGTTGGTAGAGCACTGGATTGTGGCTCCAGAGGTCGCGGGTTCAACCCCCGTCGCTCACCCCATTTTTTGTGCAGCGCGAAAGTGGCGGAATTGGTAGACGCGCTGGCTTTAGGTGCCAGTGGGGTAACCCGTGAGAGTTCGAGTCTCTCCTTTCGCACCAGCCACCACCGCGACGCAAAAGGCGTTTCACTCGCAGCAACGGCCTGGCCGACGGTTCGGCGGTCCGACCGGTGAATGTGGCAACAGGCGCGGGACGGCAACTATGCCGGGCGGGAAACGGATCGAAGCAACGCCGCTGCACGGCGACACACATTTCGCGCCCGCCATTGATTTTGACGGATGTAACCACTAACTAAGCACGTTGGGCCGGGCTGCTCCCGAATTTGGGGCGCGCCGCCAGCCCTCAAACAAAAAAAACCACCGGCACGACAGCACTGGCTGCGGAGGAAACATGCAGGTTTCGGTAGAAAATACGGGGGCGCTCAGCCGCAAGCTGACGGTTGCGCTGCCGGCACAAGAAATTGAGGGGAAGGTCAGCGGCAAAATGCAGGACCTGAAGCGTCAGGTCAGGCTCAAGGGCTTTCGGCCCGGGAAGGTGCCGATGACGGTCATCGAAAAGCGCTTTGGTCCTCAGGTTCGCGCTGAGGTGGTTGATGAGCTGGTCAACCAGTCCTTCCAGCAGGCGCTCAGCCAGGAAAACCTCCGCGTGGCCTCAGCCCCGCAGATCGACGCGCAGCCGCCTGAGCGCGATGTCGACTTCACCTACACCGCCGAATTCGACGTTTTCCCCGAGCTCGAGGAGCTCGCGCTTGGTGAGCTGGAAATCGAGAAGCCCACGGCCGAGGTGACCGACGAAGACGTCGACAACATGATCGAAACCCTGCGTCGTCAGCGCCAGAGCTGGGACGAGGTGGAGCGCCCCGCCACCGAAGGCGATCTGGTGTTCTTCCACTTCCGCTTCGAGGGCGACGGCGTCACGTTTCCGGAGGACGGTGAAGAGCGTGCTGGCGCCATTCTCGGCAACGGCGCCTTTGACGCGTCGATCGAAGCCGAGCTTAGCGGCATGGCCACCGAAGGCGAGAAGACCAGCGAGCTGACGCTCGACGAAAACTTCCAGGTCGAGACGCTGGCCGGCAAAACCGGGTCGCTCAGCCTGCGGGTGGAAAAGGTCCAGGCGCCGACATTGCCAGAGGTCGACGACGAATTTATTCAAGGTTTCGGCGTCAGCGAAGGCGGTATGGATCAGTTCCGCAGTGATGTGCGGGATAACCTCGAGCGCGAGCTCAAGCAAACCATCAGCCGGGTGATGCGCGCCGGCGTGATGAACCGGCTGGTTGAGAAGTATCCCGAGATGGCGGTTCCGGCATCGATGATCGAGCAGGAACAGCAGGCCATGGCCCAGACCGCTCAGCGCCAGCTGCAGCAGGCGGGCCAGGCAGATGCCGAGCTGCCCGATCCCGCGGGCTTTGAGGAAGCGGCCGAGCGGCGGGTGCGAGCCGCGATGCTCGTCAGCGAGGTCGCGCGCCACAACAGCCTCAACGTCGACGGGACTCGCGTGCAGGAAACGATCCAGGAGATCGCCTCCACGTACGAAGACCCGGCGGCGGTCGTCAATCTCTATTACAGCGATGAGAATCTGCTGAACAACGTCCAAAACCTGGTGCTGGAAGAGCAGGCGGTCGACTGCGTGCTGGAACAGGCCAACGTAACCGAATCGCCGGTGAGCTTTGATGAGCTGATGAACCGGGCCAGCAAGGGAGAAGCAGCATGATGGAAACCAGAGCTTTGAATCTCGTACCCATGGTGGTGGAGCAAACCTCCCGTGGCGAGCGGGCTTACGATATCTACTCAAGACTCCTCAAGGAGCGGCTGGTGTTTCTCGTCGGTCCGGTCGACGACAACGTGGCCAACCTCGTAGTGGCGCAGCTGCTGTACCTCGAGTCGGACAATCCTGAGAAAGACATCAACTTCTACATCAACAGCCCGGGCGGCTCCGTGACGGCCGGCATGGCGATCTATGACACGATGCAGTTCATCAAGCCCGCGGTCAGCACCATCTGCGTTGGCCAGGCGGCGAGCATGGGTGCGCTGCTGTTAGCGGCCGGTGAGGCCGGTAAGCGGGCGTGTCTTCCTCACTCGCGCGTCATGATCCACCAGCCGTCAAGCGGCTTCCAGGGTCAGGCTTCCGACATCGATATTCACGCCCGTGAAGTGCTGACGCTCAAGGAACGGCTCAACAAAATCATGGCCAAGCACACCGGTCAAACGGTGGAGGCGATCGAGAAAGACACCGATCGCGACCGCTTTATGAGCGGCGAAGAGGCGGTGGATTACGGTCTCGTAGACATGGTTCTCGAGGAGCGGGATTCGGCGCCGGTTCACGGCGTTTAGGTTTTTCTTCGACCTGCCGATATCCGTCGGAGGAACATTTCGACAGCAGGGGGCAAACGCCTCCTGGTGTGGTATCCTCGAAAAGGGTCAATACAGGCTGTAAACTGCGGTAAATGAGCGAAGAAAAATCCAGCAAATCCGACGGCGGTAAGATTCTTTACTGCTCTTTTTGCGGCAAAAGCCAGCATGAAGTGCGTAAGCTGATCGCCGGTCCCAGCGTATTCATCTGCGATGAGTGCGTCGAGCTCTGTAACGACATCATTCGTGAGGAGCTGGAAGAGAAATCAACGGCGGCGCGTAGCAAGCTGCCAAAACCTCGCGAAATCAACGACGTCCTCAACGAGTACGTGATCGGGCAGGAGCACGCCAAGCGTGTGCTGTCAGTCGCCGTTTACAACCACTACAAGCGACTTGAGGTCGACAACAGCAACGAAGACGTCGAGCTCGCCAAAAGCAACATTCTGCTGATCGGTCCGACGGGATCCGGCAAGACGCTGCTCGCCGAAACGCTGGCTCGTTTGCTGAACGTTCCCTTCACGATCGCTGACGCCACCACGCTGACCGAAGCGGGCTACGTCGGCGAAGACGTCGAAAACATCATTCAGAAACTGCTGCAGAAGTGCGACTACGACGTCGAGAAAGCCCAGACGGGCATCGTCTATATCGACGAGATCGACAAGGTGTCGCGCAAAGCCGAGAACCCCAGCATCACCCGCGACGTGTCCGGCGAGGGCGTGCAGCAGGCGCTGCTGAAGCTGATCGAAGGCACGGTGGCCTCCGTGCCGCCCCAGGGTGGTCGCAAGCACCCGCAGCAGGAGTTTCTGCAGGTGGATACGCAGAACATCCTGTTTATCTGCGGCGGGGCATTTGCCGGGCTGGAGAAGATCATTCAGTCACGTTCCGATAGCACCGGCATCGGCTTTGCCGCGACTGTTCGCAGCAAGGAAGAGTCGGCTGACCTCGGTGACGTCCTCCTGGACGTTGAGCCGGAGGATCTGGTGCGCTACGGCCTGATTCCGGAGTTTGTGGGGCGCCTGCCGGTGGTCGCCACGCTCCGTGAGCTGGACGAAGACGCGCTGGTTAAGATTCTGACCCAGCCTAAAAACGCCATCACCAAGCAATATCAGAAAATGTTTGAGATGGAGTCAGCGGAGCTGGAATTCCGCGACGACGCGCTGAGCGCTATCGCGCGCAAGGCGATGGAGCGCAAAACCGGTGCCCGCGGTCTTCGGACGATCCTCGAAAATGTGCTGCTGAGCAGCATGTATGACCTGCCGTCGATGGATGGCGTCAGCAAGGTTGTGATCGACGAGGCTGTCATCAACGGCGAGGCGGATCCCTACCTGATCTACGAGAACGCTCGCGCAGTCTCGGAGTAGGGGTCAGGGCCACTGTTGCCCGACCCCGCAGCCACAAACCGGGCTGCGGCGTTGAAACCCGGCGTCGCGAGCCCAATCTCTTTGCCAGAGCCCAGCGTCTGCCGGGAGAGCCCCTTTAGGCCTCCGACGCCGCCAGTTCGGCGGCCTGGACAGGGCAGGGGCGTCAGCAGACGCCGCCTCAAGGTCTGGCGAAAGCAAACGATCTACTACTATTAACGAGCAATCTGAGGTGCCCGATGGCCACTTCCCGTTCTGACGAAGCTAATCCGTCTCCCATGGACCTGGTCCACGTCCCCGTGTTGCCGCTGCGCGACGTGGTGGTCTATCCGCATATGGTGATTCCGCTGTTTGTGGGCCGCGAGCAGTCCATCCGGGCGCTGGACGTTGCGATGGGCGAGGACAAACGCATCATGCTCCTGGCGCAGCGCTCCGCGGAGGTGGACGATCCGCAGCCCGAAGACCTCTACGAGGTGGGTACGCTGGCGACGGTCCTGCAGCTGCTGAAGCTACCCGACGGCACGATCAAGGTGCTTGTCGAGGGGGCCGATCGCGCGCGGGTTGAGGCGATGGTCCAGCGCGACGAGCATTTTATTGCGACGGTCTCGGTGATCGATGCCGGCAGCGAGGCGGAGGATCGCGAGCTCGACGTGACGGCGCGCTCGCTGGTGTCGCTGTTCGAGCAGTATGTGAAGTTGAATCGGAAGGTCCCGCCCGAGCTGCTCGCGACCCTGTCAGGGATCGATGATCCGAGCCGTCTTGCGGACACCATCGCCGCCCACCTGGCGATCAAGCTCGAAGACAAGCAGGCGATTTTGGAGATCGGCGACATCGGCCAGCGCCTGCAGGCCCTCCTCGGGCTGGTCGAAGGCGAGATCGATGTTCTGCAAATCGAGAAGCGCATCCGCGGCCGTGTTAAAAGCCAGATGGAGAAAAGCCAGCGCGAGTACTATCTGAATGAGCAGATGAAGGCCATTCAGAAGGAGCTCGGCGATCTGGAGGAAACCCCGGGTGAGTCCGATGAGCTGGCCCGCAAGATCGCGGAATCCGGCATGCCAAAGGCGGCTGAAGAAAAGGCGATGTCCGAATTGGGCAAGCTCAAGATGATGTCGCCGATGTCGGCCGAGGCGACGGTGGTGCGCAACTACATCGATACGCTGCTGGGTCTGCCCTGGAAGAAGCGCTCGCGGATCCGCAAAGATCTGGCGGCGGCGGAAAATGCCCTTGAGGAAGACCATTACGGGCTGGACAAGGTCAAGGAGCGAATCCTTGAATACCTGGCGGTGCAGCAGCGGGTACGCCAGATGAAAGGCCCGATTTTGTGCCTGGTTGGCCCGCCGGGCGTTGGTAAGACCTCGCTAGGTCAGTCGATTGCCCGCGCTACCAACCGTCAGTTTGTTCGGATGTCACTTGGCGGCGTGCGCGACGAGGCGGAGATTCGGGGCCACCGCCGGACCTACATCGGCTCCATGCCTGGCCGAATCGTGCAGAACCTCACGAAAGCCGGCAAGCGCAATCCCCTGTTCATGCTGGACGAACTCGACAAGATGTCGATGGACTTTCGAGGAGACCCGTCGTCGGCGCTGCTTGAGGTGTTGGACCCGGAGCAGAACCACGCCTTTAACGACCACTACCTCGAGGTGGACCTCGACCTGTCCGAGATCATGTTTGTCGCCACGGCGAACTCGCTAAACATCCCGGGGCCGCTGCTGGACCGGATGGAAGTGATTCGGATCCCCGGCTACACCGAGGACGAGAAGCTCAACATCGCTCAGCGCTATCTGCTGCCCAAGCAGGAGAAGGCAACGGGGCTTAAGTCAGACGAGCTTGAGGTGAATGAAGACGCGCTGCGCGACATCATTCGGTACTACACTCGGGAGTCCGGCGTGCGCTCGCTGGAGCGCGAGATTGCCAAGATCTGCCGGAAGGTGGTGAAAGAACTGATTCTGGACAAGGAGAAGACCTCCATCGCGGTCGGGTCGGACAATCTGGATACCTACCTCGGCGTGCGTCGTCACCGCTATGGACTGGCGGAGGAAAAGGACGAGGTCGGCCTCGCTACGGGCCTTGCATGGACCGAAGTGGGTGGCGAGCTTCTGAGCATCGAGGCCACCGTGGTCAACGGAAAAGGAAAAATGCTGCTCACCGGCCAGCTCGGTGACGTCATGCGTGAGTCGATCCAGGCGGCGATGACCGTCGTCCGAAATCGGGCGGCAACGCTCGGTCTCAAAGACGAATTCCATGCCGCGGTCGACGTACACGTCCACGTGCCGGAAGGCGCGACGCCCAAAGATGGCCCGAGTGCCGGTATCGGCATGTGTACCGCGCTCGTATCCGCGCTTACCGGAATCCCCGTGAAGTCTGACGTGGCGATGACTGGTGAAATCACGCTGCGGGGTCGCGTGCTGCCGATCGGCGGACTGAAGGAGAAGCTGCTGGCTGCGCATCGAGGCGGCGTGCAGACGGTCCTGATTCCTGAGGACAACAAAAAGGATCTGGCCGATATTCCCGAGAACGTGAAGGGCAACCTGAATATCGTTCCGGTGAGCTGGATTGATGAGGTCCTTGAACAGGCGCTGGCGGCACAGCCCGTCCCGCTGAGTCAGTCCGAAGAGCTGCCGGCTTCCGACAAGCCCGACGACCCGGAGTCGGAGTCGATCCGCGCCCACTGATTGGGTTCCCGGGGCGAGGCCCCTGCTAGACCTCCAGGCCGACCGTCGACACGCGTCTTCGATCGGCCTTTTTTGTTGTCGGCCAGGCGATGGAGAGCAGGGTAAGGGCCGGGTCGGGGCAACGGCCGAGGCTTCGAGGAGTTCGGCTGCTTATTCAAGGCGTTGTGCGGCTGTGACGCCAAGTCACTTTAGCTCAAAAAAAGAACTTAAGCCCCAAGAAAATGTCAACCGTTTCGGTGCAAAAACCGACCTTTCTTCCGCAATTGTTTTCCCGCGCAGGCCGCGTGGCCATTGACTTTTCGGCGAATAAGACAGTTGCGTGACAATTCCTTGCCCTCGTCCGGAGGGGCTGGTATAAACGCTTCTTCGCTGAGGCGGCTGGCTATTCGTGGGGAGGCTTCGAGGCAATTCCTGGGGCCACATTCCAGCCGACTCGGAAGGGGTGAACGTCAGCAGCAATCGGCTACATTCACATACTCAAGCGTACCTCGGAAACCGGCCCATCGATGGCCGTTAACGGAAAGTCCCGAGCCGGGGTGGGCCGCATACATGAGGAAGAAAAACTATGAACAAAACTGAGCTCGTCGAAGCAGTATCAAAGGCAGCAGACCTGAGCAAGAGTGACGCAGGCGAAGCGGTAGAGGCAGTCCTCGCAGCAGTCACCAAGGCCCTCAAGAAGGGCGACACGGTGTCTCTGGTTGGCTTTGGTACCTTCAGCGTTAAGAAGCGCGCAGCGCGCACCGGTCGGAATCCGCGTACCGGCGAAACCATCAAAATCAAGGCGTCCAAAATCCCGTCATTCAAGGCTGGCAAAGGCCTTAAGGATGCCGTAAACTAGCGCGCCTTCTCGGGGGGTGCTTAGCTCAGCTGGGAGAGCATCGCCCTTACAAGGCGAGGGTCGCAGGTTCGAGCCCTGCAGCACCCACCACCAGGTTCAGGAGTGGTAGTTCAGCTGGTTAGAATACCGGCCTGTCACGCCGGGGGTCGCGGGTTCGAGTCCCGTCCACTCCGCCATATAAGCAAAGGGCGCCCCAGGGCGCCTTTTGTTTTTTTGACTTGCAGGCCTGAAGTCAGGCCTCGGAGCGAAAGCCAATGATGCAGGCAATCAGGGACCGGGCTTCAGGATTCATCGCCTGGACGATTATCGGATTGATTTGTGTAGTGCTCGTTGCCACCGGCGGTTTTGAGTACTTCAACACCACGCCGCAGGATGCGGTCGCCGCGGTCAACGGTGAAGAGATTCCGCTGGCCGAGTTTACGCAGAGCTTTAGCCGCTACCGTGCCCGGCTGCAGTCGCAGTTTGGTGGATCGTTGGGAAACGACTACTTTGACCAGCCGCTGATTCGTCGCGAACATCTGGAGCTGCTGATCAATCGGGAGATTCGGGTTCAGGCGGCCCAGGAGGCTGGCCTCACCATCACGCCTCGGCGTCTGCAGGACTCGATCCAGAGCTTTGAAGCGTTCAACGTTGGGAACGTGTTCAGTCAGGACCAATATGTCGCGCTGCTTGCGCAGCAGGGTGAGACACCCCGCAGCTTCGAAGCAGGCCTCGCAGACGAGCTGCTGTACAACGAAATTCCCGCGGTGCTGTCAGCATCAGCCTTCGCGCTTCCTTCCGAGATCTCCCGCGCCCAGCGACTTCAGGCGCAGCAGCGGTCGTTTCGGCACGTAGCGTATACCTCGGAGGAATTCCGCGACCAGGTTGTGGTCACCGACGAGGACATCCAGACCTACTACAACGAAAACCCGGCTCAGTTCACCAACCCTGAGACGGTGATCATCGAGTACGTACTGCTGTCCAGCGCCAACCTCACGACCGATCTAGAGATCAGCGAGAGTTCGCTCAAGGCTCGCTACGACACGCAGAAGGGTCGCTTTGTGATTCCCGAGCGGCGCCGCACCTCACATATCCTGATCGAGGTCGGCGAAAACGCGCCGGCGGAGGAGCTCCAGGCGGCGGAGGCTCGGGCCGCCGAAGCGACCTCCCGGGCTCGCGCGGGGGAGGACTTCGCCGAGCTAGCCAAGGAGCTGTCTGACGATATCGGGTCAGCGCAGGCTGGTGGTGACCTCGGATGGGTCGAACGCGACGTTATGGTCGAAGCGTTCGAGCAGGCGCTGTTTGCGATGGAGGTTGACACCATTTCTGACCCCGTCAACACGGCGTTTGGCTTTCACGTGATCAACCTCCTGGAAGTGGAGGAAAGCCGCGGCAAAACCTTTGAGGAAGCGCGCGAGGAGCTGACCGCCGAGTACCGCGAAACCGAGCTCGAACGGCTGTACCTGGAACAGCAGGACCGGCTGTACGATCTCAGCTATGAAGATTCAGGCAGCCTCCAGACGGCCGCTGATTCGCTGGGGTTAGAGATTCAGACCAGCGAACCGTTTTCCCGCACCGGTGGCGCCGGGGTCACGGCCAACCAGCAGGTTATTCAGGCGGCTTACGCCGACCAGGTGCTGCTGGAGGGCTCGAACAGCGACCCGATCAGCCTGAGCGAAACCGAGACCATTGTGCTGCGCGTAAACCAGCGAATTGACGAATCGCTTTCGCCGCTCGAAGAGGTGAGGGAAGACGCGCGCGCGAGTGTCTTGAGTCGGGAGGCTCGCGAGCTGGCCCGGGAAGCCGCCCAGTCGCTGAGCGACGCGGCAGCTGACGCCGGAACCCTGGCGCTGGCCCTGGCGGCGCTGCCGGCGCCGATGACCCCTGCGGACGATCCCGCTGCTCTACCGGAAGCAGACGCTGCCGCGCAGGAAGCGGATGAGGCGAACGAGGGTGGAGCCGCTGAGAGCGACGCGGAAGAATCGTCCGAGGAGGACGCCGCCAAAAGTGTGGTGGAAAGCCTGGACGTGCCCCGCTTTGGCCGCCCCGGAGAGGTTGATGGTCAGCTGGCTCAGGGCGTCTTTCGCCTGGCGAGGCCGGCCGACGCTGAGCCGACGTTTGGCCTGGTTGCCGGAGGCCCGGAAACCTTCTACGCCGTCTCGCTGTTTGCCGTGACGGAAGGCCAGGAAGACGACAACGCGATTGAGCGGGTCTCCACTCAGATTGAGCGCAAGCTCTCGGGCGAAGAGGTTGCCGGCGCTGACGCTCAGCTCCGGGCGGCCGCTGAGATCGACGTGATTGAGGAGCGGCTGACGCCGGTCGGCGCGACCTTCTAACGCTGCCTGGACGCCGGTGTCACGACGCTATCCGTCGGCGTCCTGGTTGAGGTCCGGCATGCCGAGGATGCTGTAGCCCGAGTCGACGTAGGTGATTTCGCCGGTAATGCCGGAAGCCAGATCGGAACACAGGAAGGCCGCAACGTTTCCGACTTCCTCGGTGGTGATGGTCCGCCGCAGCGGTGCCGTACGTTCCACGTGGTCCAGCATCTTGCGGAAATTTGAGATCCCGGCAGCGGCGAGGGTCTTAATGGGTCCGGCGCTGACGCCGTTGACCCGAATGCCATCGGGGCCAAGGCTCTGGGCCAGGTATCGCACGGCCGCTTCCAGACTGGCCTTCGCCAGCCCCATCACGTTGTAGTAGGGCATCGCCCGCATGGCCCCCAGGTAGGACAGCGTCAGCAGAGCGGCGTTTCGGTCTTTCATCAGCGGGTGCATGCTCTTGGCCAGCGCCGCAAAGCTATAGGCACTGATGTCGTGAGCGATCTGAAACCCCTCACGGGTCACCGCCTCCGCGAAGTTGCCGACAAGCTGTTCCCGCGGCGCAAAACCCACGGAGTGGACGAGGATGTCCAGGCTACCCCAGCTCGTGGTCAGCGCGTCGGTGACCGCCGCAATCTGGTCGTCTTCGGCGACATCACAGGGCAGCACAATCGACGAGCCACACTGGTCAGCGATTTTGTCGACCCGAGATTTCAGCTTTTCGTTCTGATAGGTAAAGGCGATCTCCGCTCCCTGCCGGTGCATGGCTTCCGCGATGCCCCAGGCGATAGAACGGTTGCTGGCAACCCCGACAATCAGCGCTTTCTTCCCGGCTAGAAATCCCATGGTTTTTACTCTTCCCTCAATTGATTCAGTACGGCTGGCAGCAGCGCGATGTCGATCGCTTCATCCCTTGGGACTGCCGCTGCGCCAGGCTCAGCTCGGCGGGCGGCCGACCCAAACGCGGCTCACCATACTTGATGCGGTAAAACATGGAAAGCGGACGGGTGGGGTACAATGATGGCGTTTTCACGGCTGGTGGCAGGCAGTCTTTTGCTGGATCAATCTCAATCATCGAGTGCCACGTTGGGTGGCGCTGAAGGCGGCTCGCCAGGTTCCGTGCCGGTTGAGCTTCCGGCGAGGCTGCGGCAAGCGGAAGTCCGCGTCTGCCGATCGGTGGTCGCCAACGTTTTCGGCTATCACGCGCTGCAGGTGAGCTCGCTGACCACCGCCGATGATTTGCTTGCGACAGCTCAGACGATCAGCTGTCACCAGCTCCGGGTGAATCCCGCAGGTAAGCTGGAAGGCTGTGTAGCGGGTCAGCTGGCGGAACTGCCGTTCCAGGACGATTCGGTTGCCATGGTGGTGCTCGACCACGTGCACGAGCAGATGCCCGGGCGCCGCGAGCTCTGGGGTGAGCTGCATCGGGTGCTTCGCCCGGGCGGGATCGCCATCGTGCTGGGGCTTAACCCGCGGGGCCACCGCCACCCGCTGCTCATTCATCCGCTGTCGCCACCGGCGATGGCCGAACAGCTTCGTGGTTTCGATTTTCAGACTCTGCTGGTTCGCCCGGTCAGCGATCGCGGCGGCCGGCTTCGCGATTGGCTGGCTCGCACCTCTCGTCGCTGGTCAGGGGCTCCCTGGCTCGGCTGGTTTGGCCAGTCTTTTGTGCTGGTGGCCCGCAAAAACAGCAGCGATCCGCAGATTGTACCGCTGCGTCCCGGGCGGCTCTCAGCCCTCAAATCCGCCGCACCGCAACTCGGTGGTGCGCAGGGGCGCGGGCGGTTCTTACGGCGATGACGGTAACGATCTACACGGACGGGGCCTGCAGCGGCAACCCCGGGCCGGGCGGCTGGGGCGCGCTCCTGTCACACGGGACTCGCGAGCTGGAGCTCAGCGGCGGTGAAAAGCAGACCACCAACAACCGGATGGAGATGCAGGCCGTGATCGAGGCGCTGTCGGCCCTCAAGCGGGCCTGCGATGTGGAGCTGTATACCGACTCGACTTACGTGCGCGATGGCGTCACGCGGTGGATGACTAACTGGAAGCGCAACGGCTGGAAGACCGCGGCGAAAAAGCCGGTGAAGAATCAGGATCTTTGGCAGGCGCTGGACGCTGCGGTCAGCCGGCATCGAATCAACTGGCATTGGGTCAAAGGGCACAGCGGTGACCCTGGCAACGAGCGCGCAGACACGCTGGCGCGGGAGGCGGTTCCTTCGTGAGACAGATTGTGCTGGATACCGAAACCACGGGACTGGAGCCGTCTCAGGGGCACCGGGTGATCGAAATTGGTGCCGTGGAGCTGGTGGATCGCCGGCTGTCGGGCCGCCAGTTCCATCGCTACCTCAATCCGCAGCGAGAGGTGGAGGCTGGCGCCCTCGAGGTGCATGGGCTGAGCGATGAATTCCTAGCTGACAAACCCCTGTTCTCGCAGGTGGTCGATGAGTTCATGAGTTTTGTGTCAGGGGCTGAGCTGGTGATTCACAACGCGCCCTTCGACGTCGGGTTTCTCGACAGTGAGCTGGCGATTCTCGACCGTCAGCTGCCTTCCCTTGGCGGCGTCTGCAGCGTTCTGGACACGCTGGAGCTGGCCCGGAGTATGCATCCTGGCATGCGCAACTCGCTGGACGCGCTGTGCCGGCGCTATGACGTCGACAATAGCCGGCGGGAGCTGCACGGCGCGCTATTGGATGCCAGCATCCTGGCGGAGGTGTATCTGCGGATGACCGGTGGCCAGACCAGTCTCACCCTGGAGCTGGCCGGACAGACGGCGCAGACGCAGGCGGCTGTCACTCAGCCGCAGGAGCGTCCACCGCTGCTGCGCAGGTCAGCGTCCGAGACGGAGCGGGCGGCGCACGAAGAGCGGATGGCGCAGATCGAAGCGGCGGCCGGCGGCCCGACAATCTGGGCCCGTCTTTCCGAACCTGGCGCCTGACCTCAGGACCCACCACTTGCGGCATAGACCGTCGACCGGTCGACGCCAGCGCGATACCACTCAGCCGGTGATGGAAACCTCGGTAAAATAAGCGGCGTTGACCCAGAGGTGGGCGTAAATGCTCGCGATGTAGCCAACGATGATCGCCGGCGACCACTTCAGGTGACCAAAGAAGGTGTAGGCGCCCCTAGCCTGGCCCATCAGCGCTACCCCAGCCGCTGACCCGATGGACAGCATGCTGCCGCCCACGCCGGCGGTCAGCGTCACCAGCAGCCACTGGCCTTCATCCATCCCTGGCTGCATCTGCAGCACCGCCACCATCACCGGGATGTTGTCGACGATCGCTGACAGAACACCGACCAGAGCGTTGGCGATCGTGGGGCCGAGCTGGCCGTACATGGCCTGCGAGGCCAGTTCCAGGTAGCCGATGAAACCCAGGCCACCGACGCACATGATGACGCCGAAGAAGAACAGGAGCGTATCCCACTCAGCCCGCGCCACGTTGCGGAAGCTGTCGAAAGCTGACACATCCCCGGGGCGGCCTTCATTAAAGGCCAGCTCTTTGTGGTGGGTCCTTTTCAGGTAGTAGCCAAAAAACTTGAGATAGGCCAGGCCGGTCATCATGCCGAGGAACGGCGGCAGATGCAGGAAGTTGTGGAAGCTGACGGCCGTGACGATCGTGCAGACGAACAGGAACATGATGCGCCGGGCGCCTCGCTTCATCGCTACGGTGCCGCCGGATACTTCCGGAACGTCGTTGGGCACCGCGAAGTGCATCGCGGCGGCCGGGATCACGTAGTTCACCACCGAGGGCACAAAGAGGCTGAAGAAGGTGCCGAAGGGGATCAGGCCGGCCTGCCAGACCATCAGCGTTGTGATATCGCCGAAGGGGCTGAAGGCACCGCCCGCGTTGGCGGCCACCACGATGTTCACGCAGCTGATCGCGACAAACTTCGGGCTATTGCGGCCGACCGCCATGACCACAGCGCACATGACCAGCGCGGTGGTCAGGTTGTCAATGATCGGCGACAGGAAGAAGCTCAGGATGCCGGTGATCCAGAAAAGCTTGCGATAGCTGAACCCGCGGCTCACCAGGAACGCGCGCAGCGCTTCAAAGACGTTCCGCTCGCTCATGGCGTTGACGTAGGTCATCGCGGCGAGCAGGAACAGGAACAGCTCGGAGAACTCCACCAGGAAGACGCGCACGGCGGTTTCCGCCGAATGCGTCAGCTCATTGTTGGCGTACTCCATGGCGATGACCACCCAGATCAGGCCCGCGGCCAGCATCACCGGCTTGGACTTGCGCAGATGGGTGAACTCCTCAGCGATGACGAGGGAGTAAGCCGCGACAAAAAGGGCCAGCGCGGTGACCCCGACCCAGTGGGTGGTCAAATCGAGTTCCGCGGTAGCCGCGCCGAAGGCGAGACCCGGAGCAAACAGACCGAGGGCAACAAGTGAGAGTATTCCGAGCACGATTCGTTGATTGGTTTGCACGATGGGTCCTGTTTATCGACTGGTTCGAGCTTTACTTAAATGTCCGGGCGTTGAACTGCCCACGAAATACGCCTCTGCGACAGCCAGAGTCAACGGGCGACCGATGCAGCGCAACCTCTGGGCCAGCGCCGCAACGGGGCGGAGTTTACCTGAAAAGCGGGCAATCGTGGCAAGACGGTGGCATACTTGAAGGCAAAGTTGCAGGAAGCGCCCGAGGGGACTTTCGGGGGCAGAGCGAGTCAGCCTCGCTGAAAGGAAGGGGAACCAAGATGAAGCAAAGACTCTACTGGCTATTGGGATGCCTGATCAGCACTTCTGCCCTGGCTCTACCGCCTGGGGACGATAACCGGCACTTGGGGGTGGCCAGCTGCGCCAGCAGCACGTGTCACGGCTCGGTATCAGCATTCCGCGATTCCAACGTGCTGCAAAATGAGTTTGCGACCTGGCAAAGCGTCGACAAACACTCGCAGGCTTACCAGGTTCTGCTCAACGACCGCTCCAAACGTATCGCCCGCAACATGGGTCTTGCCAACGCGCATGAGGCGGACATCTGCCTGGATTGCCATGCCGACAACACGCCGGTGGCAATGCGCGGGGAAAAATTTGATATCGCTGACGGCGTCGGCTGTGAGGCGTGCCACGGCGGCGCCGAGAAATACCTGTCTTCTCACGCGTCCGGCCAGGTCAGTCATGAGGACAACCTCGCGGCGGGTCTTTATCCAACCGAAAATCCGCAGCGGCGCGCTGAGATGTGTCTCACCTGCCACCTCGGGACGAAGGACCAGATGATCACGCACCGCATCATGGGCGCCGGCCATCCACGGCTGTCGTTTGAGCTGGATACCTTCACCTGGCTCAACCCACATTTTCAGGTTGATGACGACTACGTTCAGCGTAAGGGGGATCTCAACGGCGCGCGCGACTGGGCGGTCGGCCAGGGCGTCGCCGCCATCACGCAGCTTGAGACGCTGATGGACGACAAGGCTGGCACCGACGGAATTTTTCCGGAGCTGGTGCTGTTTGACTGCCACGCCTGCCATCGCTCGATGTTTGGTGACCGGTGGGTGCCGCGGTCGGGAACGGGCCTCGGCCCTGGTATCGTTCGCTACAACGACGCCAGCCTGCTGATGTTCAAACATGTGCTCACCGCGCTCGACGCCGGTGAGGGTGAGGCGCTCTCGCAGCAGGTTCGCGATCTCCATGTGGCCACGACCAAAGGCCGGGCCGAAACGGTGCAGGCCGGCCGTGCGGTGCTGTCTTCCCTGCGGGCTGGGGTGAACAAAGTCCAGGCGGCTCAGTACGACGGCGCGCTGCTGGAGGGCGTTCTGTCCAGCGTGGTGGCTGACGGCGAACGTGGCCAGTACCGCGACTACGCCAACGCTGAACAGGCGGCTATGGCGGTCGATACGATGATCCTTGCCTTTGAGAACGAGCAGGTGATCAACGCGCAGCGGGCCGAGGATCTGCGCGCCAAAGCCGAGGCCTTGTTCGAGGCCACCAAAGACGAAGATAATTATCAGCAGGGACAGTTTGTTCGTGCTCTGCGGGCCCTGAAGGACGCCGCACCCTGAACGAAGGCTGCTCGGGCGTTGGCCCGACCGCACATGCCGCTTCCCTGAAGGCCGCGACTGTTTGTCGCGGCCTTAAAATTTTGATGGAGTCCGGTTAGTGGAAGTTCCCGGTTATGACATACAGCGCGAGCTAGGTTCCGGCGGCATGGCGACGGTGTATCTCGCCATCCAGGAAAACCTGCACCGGGATGTCGCGCTCAAGGTCATGACGCCGGGCCTGGCCGTGGATGAAACCTACTGCCAGCGCTTCTTGAAAGAAGGCCGGATCGCGGCCCAGCTCAACCATCTGAATCTGCTCACCGTCTACGACATCGGTGTGCACGAAAACCACTACTACATGGCGAGCGAGTACCTGCCGGGTGGCACCGCCAGGGACAAGATGAACGAGGGGATGTCCGAGGCGGACATCCTGCACATCATCACGGACATTGCCCAGGGGCTGCAGTTTGCGCACTCCAAGGGGTTTGTTCACCGCGACGTTAAGCCGGGGAATCTCCTCTTCCGCGGCAACGGCGACTGTGTGCTGGGCGACTTTGGGATTGCCAAAGCGGTGGATTCCAACACCGGCGCCACCAAGCTCGGCACCTCAATCGGCACGCCGCACTATATGAGCCCGGAGCAGGCGAAGGGCGAGAAGGTCGATCATCGCACCGATCTCTACAGCCTGGGTGTGGTGTTTTACGAGATGCTGACCGGCAAGCCGCCCTTCGACGCAGACGACCCGTTCTCGGTGGCGTTGATGCAGATCAACGAACCGTGCCCTGAGGTGCCCGCGGAGTTTTCCCACTTTCAGCCGCTGATCGAAAAGCTTATGGCGAAAGATCGGGAAGAGCGTTACGCACAGGCTGACGACTTTCTGGACGACCTGGAAGACGTGACCGGCGCGGTGGCGCCGGCGCGCAAGACCACCCGTCGCAAGATGAGCCCGTCCGAGCCCGGCCGGCGCGCCACGCCGCCCCCGGCCTCAAAAGCCGCTCAGGAGCCCGCCGAGAGCACGGAAGGCAAGCGTTCTATGATGCCCATCGTGGTCGGCGGGACGGCGGTGATCGCGGTCCTGACGCTGGCGATTGTGGGCTGGAACGCGATGAGTGGTGGTGGCGGTGAAGATCAGCCCGATCCAAATCCACCGACACCGGGTCCTGATATTGTTGAACCGATGCCCGATCCGCCCAACCGCGAGGACGAGCAGCGAGAGCGCTTCGCGAGACTCATCGGAGAAGCGGAAGCGTTTGTCGAAAGCGGCGCGCTGCTGTGCAACGGCGGCGAGAGTGCGTTGGCACGCTATCGCACCATCCTGACGGAAGATCCTGACAACGATTCCGCGCGCCTCAAGCTGCGGGAGCTGGCCAATACAATCGAGTCTGCGGCCGAAATCGAGTGGGCCAAGGGTGAGCTGCAAAACGCCTACACGCTCCTGCGCCAGGCTTCGGTGCAGTTTCCGGGTGACCAGGGCATCGAATACCTGCTGAACGAGATCGAAAGCCAGGACTACGAGCTGGAAGATCCGCTCCAAAACAGTCCGGACGGCTGCGGTGCAACGACGTCGCTGGCCGGTGGCGCTGACGATGAACCCGATAATCCTGCAGCTGAGCCGGAACCTGTGACCGCAGGTACTGCCGAGGACACACCCTCAGAGCCCGCACAGCCGGTGGCGCTTGACGCTGACGCGGAGGCCCGCGTTGAGGAGCTGCTGAAGCAGGCCGACAACTACTTCGACGCCAACATCTTCTCCCATCCGCCTGGCGAAAACGCCATGGACAAGTATCTCGAGGTGAAGGCCATCGATCCGGCCAACCGCCGCGCCAACGAGCGGCTGGCGAGAATCGCCGGGCTTTGGCTCCGTGCGGCTGAGGTGCGTATCAGTCGTGGCGAGTGGGACAAGGCTCGCGCGATGGTTGATCGCGGTCTGCAGGCGGAGCCGGACAACGAGGCCCTCGCTGAGCTCATGAGGCAGATCGAGCAAAATGGTGGCGGCTAGCCGCTGTTGCTAGCCAGCCGCAACTTTTATGGCCGGCGACCGATCGATCAGCAGGTTCTAGGCCGCTTCTCCCACCAGCAGCACCGTCACGTTATCGGACCCGCCGTGGTCCAGCGCCGCGAGGATCAGGTGGTCGACACTTTCCTGAGGTGCCAGATTCTGGCCGAGCACGTGGGCGATGTAGTCGTCGTCCACCTCCTCGGTGAGCCCATCGCTGCACAGCAGCAGCATCTCGCCCGACTTCAGCTCCCCGCTGACGGTATCCACGCTGAGTGAGGACGGGTCGGTCACGCCCAGCGCCTGGGTCACCACGTTGCGGTGCGGGTGAGTTTTGGCCTGCTCGGCACTGATGGCGCCCTGGTCGACGAGCTCCTGGACGTAAGAATGATCGCTGGTCAGCTGCTTGAGCTCGCCGTTCCAAAGATAGACCCGGCTGTCGCCAACCCAGGCGACTTCAAACTGGTGGTCCTGAATCCGCGTGGCGACCAGCGTGGTGCCCATGGGCATGGCGCTCTGTCTGGCCCTCGACTGATCCACGATGTGCTGGGCGGCTGCCTGGACCGATTCGCTTAGCGTCCGCCCAGCGCTGAACTCCTGCACAACAGTGTCGCGGGCGATGGCGCTGGCGACCTCCCCGAGGTCGTGGCCACCCATCCCGTCAGCGACCAGCCACAGTCCGAGGTCGGGCTTGGCGCAGTAGGTGTCTTCATTGTGTTCACGACGGAGACCGACATGGGTTCCATGCCCAAATTCAATCATGCGTGTTTGCACTCCCCATCACCATCCGAGCATCCTGCCGGAATTCCTGTTGCTGACCCGAGCGCCGCTGTGTGCCTCGCTCGTTCGTAAAAACACCCCGCTCGAATCATAGCACCTCACTAGACGTTCGAGCAAAAGAGGCAACATTATCAGGCTATTACGCGCCTTACTTCAAGCGAAATCCCCGGCAAAAAAAGCCGGCTCAGGGCGCAAGCTCCGGTGCGGGTTGGTCGTTTTTTGTCGCCAGCGCCCAGTTGAGTATGTCGTAGTAACTTTGGATATTGCGCACGTAGGCAGCTGCTTCGCGGCCACGTGAATAGCCGTGCCGGGTTGTGCGATACCACTGAGGCTGGTTGAGCTTGGGCAGATGCTGCACCACCTCATCCCAGCGGTCGGGGTCCTGGCCCGCGCGCTGCGTCAATATCCGGGCGTCCTCGAGGTGGGAAAACCCGATGTTGTAGGCGGCGAGCGCGAGCCAGATCCGATCGGGCTCGGGAATGCGGCGCGGAATCTTTTTGAGCACCCGCTTGAGATAGCGAGCGCCGCCGCCGATGCTCTGGGCGGGATCCTCGCGCTCCGTCACGCCGACCATGCGAGCGGTGGCGCTGGTCAGCATCATCACGCCGCGGACCCCGGTCGGAGACACGGCGTTTGGATCCCACAGTGATTCGGCGTAGCCGATTGCCGCGAGCAGCCGCCAATCCAGTTCGTTCTGTTCGCCGGCGGCCACAAAATACGACTTCAGGTCGGGCAGTCGGCTTCGAATATGCCGCAGAAAATAGTGGCTGTTACTGCGATCGTAATAGGCGATGTGCGCGTGGTAACGGTCTTTAATGTCAGCCAGCTCGCCGCTGCCGCGCAGCTCCCCGAGTATCCTGTTCGCCGCGCTCAGCAAAGAATCGTCACGATTGACGGGAAAGGCCCAGGCGATGGGCTGGGGCTCGGTCAGGGCAAATCCTCTGCGCAGCGTCGGAAAAAAGCGCTGCTGAATCTCCAGCACCGTTGAGTCGGCAATCGTCAGGTCTTCTTCCCCGTTGCTCACCGCGTCGAACAGGGATTCGATGTCGTCGCTGGACTGTCGCCAGGTCAGCTCCGCGAGACGGTCACCGAATCCCTCCAGCGTTTCGGCATAGCTGGAATCGGCGACCACCACCATGTTGCGGCCAGCCAGGTCGGCGAGGGAGCGCGGTTTCCGGTTGCCGGCCTTGTAGACCACGTACTGGATCGTCTCGGTGTAGGGTTCCGAAAATCGGGCACGCGCCTGGCGTCCCGGCGTGACGGTGATGTTGGCTGCTGCCAGGTCCGCCCGACCGCTGTCCACCGCTTCAAGAAGCTGGGAAAAACTCTCGACCGTGATCATCCGAAGGCTGACGTTCAGATCTTCGGCCAGCCGCCCGGCCAGGTCGTATTCGAGGCCGGTATCGCGTTCCTGCAGGTTGTAATACGTTACGGGGCTGTTGACCGTGGCCACCCGCAGCTCGCCACGGTTTTGCACCTCGACCAGCTGGGGCATCGGTGGCGGTGGCGGCGGGCGCGTCAGCGTAAAGGTGAGCAGACCTAAGCCCAGCAGCGCAAAGCCGCCGGTCCACAGCCACTGAAGGCGAGACTGGCTGCCGAGTAACAGGGATCGAGAGGTCGAGTCGCTGTGGGATGGCGATGCCATCTACTCAATCTAGCGGAAACTCCGCTCACCGACCAATTGACAGGGCCCGGCAAAAATGGCAGCGCCAGCGCTTTCATGGACTGCGTGTTGAAAAACGCAGTTTTTCGGCGCGCAGCATTCGGTACAAGGATATGCCGACATTTTCGATGGCCTCAAGCCATTGAAAATGTAAGCCAAGTGAAAATCGCATTTTTCACTTGGCGTCGTCGCCTCCGTTATCATCATGGGCCATGGATGGCTTTTTCAACGGTCTGCCAGTTCAATTGACCCGGGATTTTTTTGGCCGGTCCGACTAAAATGCCGGGCTGGCTCAACACGTGATGGCGGTATGGCTTCGAAACAACTGGGCTTTGGGGGCTTTGCTCTACGCTGGGTAGCGGCGCTGGCGCTGACGGCGTCGATCTTTAATCCCACGGGCTATTCATACGTACACTGGGTCTCCCAGTCGGTGTCGGAACAGCTTCCGCTCAAGGTTCTTGCCGGGATCGTTTTGCTGATTGGTCTCATCATCTTCTTCCGCGCAACCTGGCGCAGCATCGGCGCGCTGGGCATTGTGCTGGTTGTCGGGTTGATGGCGACGCTCGTTTGGCTCCTGGTCGATCTTCAGCTCCTGACCATTGACGCCGGGCACGTGCTGACCTGGATCGGGCTGGTGGTCATGGCCACGGTGCTGGCCGTCGGCATGTCGTGGTCACATGTTCGACGCCGCATCACCGGCCAGGTTGACGGCGACGATCTGGGAGACTGAGCGGTGAGCGGATCGTCGATGGCAGACCAGCTCCGGCAGCTGGGGTTGGCCAAGAAAACGCCCAAAAAGCCGGCCAGAAAAAATCGCCGAAAAGGGGCTGTGAAGCCTCAGAATAAAGACGCTGGCGGCGAGATCACCCTTGCTGCCGCGTACTCGGAGCGAGCCAGAGACGAGCAGCGCCAGCGCGACGCAACCGCCCGCGAAAAGCGGCTCGAGCAGCAGCGTCGCAAGGCGCTGAATGACGCGCTTGCCAAGCTGATCAAGCCGGCATCCCTCAACAGTCAGGATGCGGACATCGATCGCTTTTTTGAGTATGCCGGCAAGATCCGCAAGATTTTTGTCACCGAAGAGCAGCAGCAGGCGCTCAATCGGGGTGAACTCGGTATTGTGACTTTCCGCGGCGGCTACCACCTGGTGTTACCCGCGATTGTTGAGCAGGTGGCCGAGGTAAAAGAGGAAGCGGTGGCTTTCCGTCCCCAGGTTGCGGACGGCGACGAGCTGGCCTGATTTATCCCGCTGGTTGTGGAAACGGCGGGGCGGGGCGCTTGTTTCGTCCTCTCCGGCGTCCTATGCTTGGGCTAAGCGAATAAGCGCGGAGGATTCATGGCATCTCCGGAAGAACAGCTGCAGACCATGATCAACAACCTGTCGGAGAAGACCGGCAATGATCTGCATACCTGGCTCAAGCTGCTGAGGGGCGCTGGGCTGGGGAAACATGGGGAGCTCGTCAAACATCTTAAGTCGGAGCATGGCGTCAGCCACGGCTTCGCTAATCTGATTGCCTCGGAGTTCCTGAAAACCGGCGAATCGATGAAGTCGCCGGAAGAGCTGGTCGAAACGCAGTATGCGGGGCCCAAGTCTGCCCTGCGGCCGATCTACGACACGCTGATTGGAGTGGTCGAACGTTTCGGCGACGACATCGAGGTTTCGCCGAAAAAAGCGTACGTCAGCCTGCGTCGCAATAAACAGTTTGCTCTGATTCAGCCTTCTACCGCTTCGCGTCTCGACGTGGGTATAAAGCTCAAGGACACGGAGTCGAACGATCGGCTGGAGCCCTCGGGGAGCTTCAACGCGATGGTCAGTCACCGTGTGCGGGTGGAGGACGCCATTGAGATCGATTCGGAGCTCAAAGACTGGCTCAAGCAGGCTTACGACGAAGCCTGATTTTGACGGCGGCACGGGGCGGTGCGGCCTTCGGCAGCGCTCTGGCTCCTTTTCTTGGCACCCAACGAGGCACTAAGACGCAGCGTCCCTCTGACTTAGAGCACTAACGGTCGTAGCCAAGGTTCGGCGCCAGCCAGCGTTCCGCCTGGGCAAGGCTGATGTTCTTGCGCGCCGCGTAGTCTTCCACCTGATCCCGGTCGATCTTGCCAAGCACAAAATACTGACTCTGCGGGTGGGCGAAATATAGGCCACTGACGGACGCCGGCGGCGTCATGGCAAACGACTCCGTGAGCATCATGTGGGTCGCGTTCGGGGCATTCAGCAGATCAAAGATTGTCTGCTTTTCAGAATGTTCAGGACAGGCCGGATAGCCCGGCGCTGGTCTGATACCGCGATACTTCTCGTCGATGAGCGCCTCGTTGTCCACCGTCTCATCCGGGGCATAGCCCCACAGGGTGCGACGAACCCGAGCGTGCAGGCATTCGGCAAAGGCCTCGGCCAGTCGGTCTGCCAGCGCTTTGAGCAGAATGGAGTTGTAGTCGTCGTGATCGGCCTCGAATGCCCGCGCGCGCTCCTCACAACCCAGGCCGGCGGTCACCGCAAAAGCCCCGATATAATCCTCCAGGCCGGAGTCCTTCGGCGCGACAAAATCCGCCAGGCTGAAGTTGGGTTTGCCCGGATCTTTATCGATCTGCTGACGCAGGCAGTGCAGGGTGGTCGCCACCTCGGACCGGCCCGGGTCACCGTAGATCTGAATGTCATCGCCGACCGCGTTGGCCGGAAAAATCCCGGCAACCCCATGGGCCGTCAGCCAGTTCTCGCTGACAATTCGATCCAGCATGGCGCGCGCGTCCGCATACAGGTCGCTGGCCTGCGGCCCGACAATCGCGTCGTCAAGTATGCCCGGGTAGCGACCGGCCAACTCCCAGGTCATAAAGAACGGCGTCCAATCGATGAATTCGACCAGCTCGGCCAGCGGGAAATTTTTGAGTTCGTGGATACCAGGGTCAAGCGGCTTTGCGAGATCGCCCGCCTGCCAGTCGATCGGCAGATGTCGTTCGCGGGCCACGTCGATCGGCACAAGCGGCCGACGGCTCGGTCCAGACCGATATCGCTCACGCACTTTTTCGTAGTCCGAACGGATGTCTTTGACGTAGCTCTCGCGGCTTTCCGGATTGATCAGCTTCTGGGTAACGCCCACGGCGCGCGACGCATCTTTGACCCAAACCGTTGGTGATTCATAGTGCGGCTCAATCTTGAGCGCGGTGTGGGTTCGCGACGTGGTGGCACCGCCGATCAGCAGCGGCTGCGTCAGACCGCACCGCTGCAGCTCCCGAGCGACGTCGCTCATTTCTTCGAGTGATGGCGTGATCAGCCCCGACAGGCCGATGAGGTCAACCTGCTCCTTCTGTGCGGTCTCGATGATCTGCTGCATGGGCACCATGACGCCCAGGTCGACGACGCTGAAGTTGTTGCAGCTCAGCACCACGCCGACGATGTTTTTGCCGATATCGTGCACATCCCCTTTGACGGTGGCCAGCAGGATCTTGCCGGCACTGCTGCTTGCACCGCCGGCTTTCTCCTTCTCGATGTAAGGAATCAGGTGGGCTACCGCTTTCTTCATAACCCGCGCGCTCTTGACCACCTGCGGCAGGAACATTTTGCCTTCGCCAAACAGGTCGCCGACCACGTTCATGCCGTCCATGAGCGGCCCCTCGATCACCGCCAGTGGACGGTCGGCGGCGAGCCGGGCTTCCTCAGTGTCGTCGTCGATAAACTCCGTGAGGCCGTGGATCAGCGCATGCATCAGCCGTTCGCGCACCGGCTGCTCACGCCATTCGAGGTTGTTTTTGGTCCTGCGCTCGCTGCGCCCGGAATAGTCGGCGGCCATGTTGAGCAGGCGTTCGGTGGAACCGTCGTCGCGATTCATGACCACATCTTCCACCGCGTCACGCAGGGGCGGCGGCAGGTTGTCATAAACCGCAAGCTGGCCGGCGTTCACAATCCCCATGTCCATGCCGGCCTTGACCGCATGGAACAGAAAGACGGAGTGAATGGCTTCCCGCACCGTGTTGTTGCCGCGAAAGGAAAACGACACGTTGGAGACCCCACCGGAGACCAGCGCGTGCGGCAGCGATGTCTTGATACCCCGCACCGCCTCGATGAAGTCCACGGCGTAGCTGTTGTGCTCCTCGATGCCGGTGGCGATCGCAAAGATGTTGGGGTCGAAGATGATGTCCTGCGGCGCCAAGCCGGTGACTTCCGTGAGGAGCCGGTAGCTGCGCGTGCAGATCTCCATTTTCCGTGCAAGCGTGTCGGCCTGGCCCTGCTCATCGAACGCCATGACCACCACCGCCGCGCCGTAGCGTTTGACCAGCCGCGCCTGTTCGAGGAAGGGCGCCTCACCTTCCTTCAGCGAAATGGAGTTCACCACCCCTTTGCCCTGGATACACTTCAGGCCCGCTTCGATCACCGACCACTTGGAGGAATCGACCATCACGGGCACCCGGGCGATGTCCGGCTCGCCAGCGATTCGGTTCAGGAACTCGACCATCGCCTCCTGCGATTCCAGCAGGCCTTCGTCCATGTTGACGTCGATGATTTGTGCGCCGTTCTCGACCTGGTCGCGAGCGACGTCCAGGGCCGTCTCGAAGTCGCCGCCCATAATCAGCTTCTTGAACTTTGCCGAACCGGTGACGTTGGTTCGCTCCCCGACGTTCACGAAGTTGGTCTCCGGCGTCACGGTCAGCGGCTCAAGACCCGACAGGCGAAGCCTTGGTTCAACCGTCGGGACCGCTCGGGGCGTCACGCCGTCCACGGCCGCGGCGATGGCGGCGATGTGCGCGGGCGTGGTCCCACAACACCCGCCCGCGACGTTGACCAGCCCGGCCCGGGCGAACTCACCGACGATGGCGGCCGTCTGCTCCGGCGTTTCGTCGTAGCCACCCAGCTCGTTGGGCAGGCCGGCGTTGGGATGGGCGCTGACAAACGTGTCGGCCACCCGGCTCAGCTCCGCGACGTAGGGGCGCAGCTCCCGGCCGCCGAGGGCGCAGTTGAGGCCGACGGTCAGTGGATCTGCGTGGCGAACCGAGTTCCAGAAGCTCTCGGTGGTCTGGCCCGAGAGCGTCCGGCCGCTGGCGTCGGTAATCGTGCCGGAGATCATCAGCGGAACCTGACCTTCTGGGTCTAGGCCGGAGACCGCAAACAGCGCCGCTTTGGCGTTGAGCGTATCGAAGATGGTTTCGACCATCAGCGCGTCAGCCCCGCCTTCGATCAGGGCAAGCGTCGCCTCGCGGTAAGCCTCGACGAGCTCGTCGAAGGTCACGTTGCGCAGCGCGGGATTGTTAACGTCGGGAGAAATCGAGGCCGTTCGGTTGGTGGGCCCCAAAACGCCGACGACAAACCGCGGCCGTTCGGGCGTGCTGTGGGTTTCGCAGGCTTCCCTGGCGAGCTCGGCGGACCTTCGGTTGATGTCGCCGACCAGCGCCTCGCAGGCGTAGTCCGCCTGGGAAATTGAGGTCGCGTTGAACGTGTTGGTTTCGATCAGGTCCGCACCGGCCGTGAGGTACTCGCCGTGAATGTCCCGAATCAGATCGGGTTGGGTCACCGATAGAAGGTCGTTGTTGCCTTTGAGGTCGTGCGTGTGGTCGGCCAGCGCCGCGTCGCGGAAGTCCGCCTCGGTCAGGCGATGAGCCTGGATCTGGGTGCCCATGGCGCCGTCAAGCACCGCAATTTTCTCGGCAAGCAGCGCCTTGAGCCGCTCGCCGCGTTCACGATCGTAATTCATTGGCGCAAATCCTTTTGGCCGGGCTTGAGGGCCTCAAACGTAATCACTTCAAAGTGTGGCACCCGGGACTCCCGCGAGGTGACCTCACAGCTCACCACCTTCAGTCCGGCGGCCCGGAAAAACTGACCCAGCTGGCGCCGGCTGAAACCGAGGTTCACGTGATTGAACGGCTGCACCGCCGCTTCATGCCGATGTTTCTTGAGGGTGGAGCCAACCAGCGTGCCGCCTGGGGCCAGTACCCGGGCCGCTTCGGTCACCGCCTCCTGCGGCTGCCGGGTGTAGGTGAGCGCGTGCATCAGCAGCACCACGTCGAATGCGCCATCGGCAAACGTCATGTTGTGCATGTCGCCCTGCACGCACGTGACGTTATCGAAGCGCGCGAGGCGTCGTGCGCCAGCGGCCACCACCGGTTCGCTGGAATCGATACAGGTCACCTCGCGGGAGCGCGGTGCGAGCATCTCCGCGAGAACCCCGTCACCGGACGCAACGTCGAGCACCCGGCCCAGATGCAGCAGCTGCAGCGCCGCCCGGGTGGTTGCTTCCCAGGTGCGGCCCGGGGAGTAGTGGCGCTCCATGTCGCCAGCGACGGCGTCTGCCCAGTTGCGGGTGCTGGCTCGTGCCGCCAGCACGCCAGGCAGTCGTTCGCGATCGGCGCTCAGCAGCGAGTCTTCTACCGCGGCCGTCAGAGTCTTCCAAATTTCTTCCAGCGGCGCCTCGTGCAGTCGCTGGTGGGGGCGATAGTAGCTTTGCACGCCCGACTTGCGGTCCACCACCAGGCCCGCTTCGCGCAGCTTGGCTAGGTGTGTCGACACGCGAGGCTGTGCCAGCATCGTGATCTGGGCAAGCTCGGCCACCGTCAGCTCTTCACCGGAAAGCAGCAGCAGGAGGCGAACCCTGCTGGGGTCCGCCAATACCTTGAGGAGGCCGGAAGTGGTGCCAAGATCGATGATCGTATCCTTATATCGCGATATTAAGATGAAAGGGTACCAAGACCCCCGCAAAAAGGCCACCGTGACCTTGCGGGCCGGCGCTCTGCGAGTGGTTCGAAAAGCCATCCATGGCTCTGGGTTGCAGCGGTCGAGCATGCGACAATACGCCGGCGACGTGAGCCGGGTCGCAGCAGCGTGCGGTAAGGGGCCAATCTCCGGAAAAGCCCCCAGCCCGGTTCGATGAAGACGCCAAGATTTCCCACGCTTTTGGAGGTGCCGGCGAGGTGCAGCGGAGGGTGATCCGAAGGTCCGAAGCCGGCCTGCGTTAGCCGGCCAGCCGGACCGTACTGGGAGGAGTAACGGCTCGCTGGCGCTCGGCCAGGAGCCCGTTCGCGGTGGGCCGGCTAAAACCGGCAGACCGGACACGAGGGAAGAGAGCGAAATGACGAAGATCATGGCCGCCGACGTGCGCAACCAAACCTTGGAACTGCTGCCGCAGACCATCAAAGGCAACGAGAGCCGCTGGGCCGGCGCTTTTGCTGAACACTTCTTAGCTCACGTGCCCGAAGCGGAGCTCACCGCGGAGGCCGGCGCGTTCTGGGCGGCCGCGATCAGCGCGCAGCTGCAGCTGTTGAAGCAGCGGCTAAGAGGCCAGGTCAGCATCGAAATCTCCAACCCGAGCGAATCGCTCCGGTCGGAGCGGCGGCTGACCCTCGTGGACGTCGTCAGCGCCGATCGGCCGTTTCTGGTGGACTCAGCGACGCTCGCCATCGCCGAAAGCGGTCACTCGATCCGCCGCGTGATTCACCCGATCTACCGCGTTAGCCGCGATGCTGGCGGGTTTTTGATGGACCTCAAGCCCGGCAACCAGGATGGGGACGAGGGCGCGGCGGAATCGGTCATGCAGTTTCATCTGGACCGGATCAGCGATAGCCAGCAGATCGCGGACCTCAAGTCGCGCATTGCCGACCAGCTCGAAGACGTGCGCCTGGCGGTGGACGACTGGCAGACGATGATCGCCCAGGCGCTCAGCGTGGCAGATGAAGTGGCGCAGGCCAAGACCCCCTACGGCAGTGAGCGGCAGGAGGAAACCGCGGATTTCCTGCGCTGGATGGTGAACCAGCATTTTACGTTTCTGGGCTACCGGCAGTATCAGGTTGTGCCGGTGGAAGACGAGTTTGATCTCGAGCCGCAGGAAAGCACCGGGCTGGGAATCCTCCGCCCCGAGGGACGGCTGCGCAAGCCGCCGCGCCTGGTCAGACTGAAGACGGCCAGCCCGAGCGAGCTGTCGGACGCGTCACCGATAGTGTTGACCAAGGCGGGGGTGCGCTCAACGGTCCACCGCGGCGGGCACCTCGACCATGTCGGCGTCATGATCTTCGACGACAACGGCAAGCTCACCGGTGAGCACCGCTTTCTGGGTCTCTACGCCTCCGCCGCCTACAACCGGCGCCCCTGGGACATGCCCTTGGTCCGCCGCAACGTGACCGCGGTCATGGATCGCTCCGTCTACAAGCCGGACAGCCACGGCGGCAAAGCGCTGCTCCACATCATGGAAACCCTGCCGCGTGACGAGCTGTTTCAGTCCGACCCGGAGGAGCTCTTTCATACGGTGACCAGCGTGTTTGAGCTGCAGGAGCGGCGCCAGACGCGGCTGCTGATTCGGCAGGATCGCTTTGGGCGCTTTTTTTCCTGTCTGGTCTATTTGCCTCGGGAACGATTCAACACGGAAACGCGCCAGACGCTGCAGGAAATCCTGACGCGTGCGCTTAACGGCGTGAGGATCGACTACACGGTACAGCTTGATGAGTCGGTGCTGGCTCGCCTGCATCTGATGATCTGGGTCGACCCGACCCGCCAAGGGCCGGCGACGGTGATCGACCAAGACGGCCTGCAGCAGGCCGTGGCGGATGCGGTGCGGTCCTGGAGTGACCGCCTGGGCGAAGTTCTGGTCGACAAACATGGGGAAGAAATCGGCGAAGCGTGGACCCGGACGTTCGGTGAGGCGTTTCCCGCCGCCTACGTCGAGGACGTTGCCCCCTGGGTCGCGGCCTTCGACGTGGAGAAGCTCGCTCGCCTGGACTCGCAGGATTCGCTGGAGCTGAGCCTCTATCGGCCTCGCGTCCAGCCGACGGGCAAGTTCCGCTTCAAGGTGTTTCGGTGGAACAACACGATCGCGCTCAGCGACGTGCTGCCCATTTTGGAGAACCTCGGTCTGCGGGTCGTGAGGGAACGGCCCTACCGGCTGCAGATCGGCCCAGGGAGCGTCCGCTGGGTGCAAGATTTTGACATCGTTCTCGCCGCCGGCGGCGATCTGGATCTGGAAACCGTTGGCCAGCCTTTTCAGGAGGGTTTTGAGCAGATCGTGCGAGGCCGGCTGGAGAGTGACGGCTTTAACCGCCTGATTCTTGGGGCGGGTCTCAACTGGCGACAGGTGGTGATCCTGAGAGCCTACTGCCGGTACTGGCGGCAGACCGGCTGCCCCTATTCGCAGCAGTACATCGAGCAAACGCTGGCGAGCCACCCGCGCCAGGCGGCGCTGCTGGTTACGCTGTTTGCGGCGCGCTTCGATCCCGGGCTGGGCCCGTTGACGGGCCAGCCTGAGGACGAGGCGGCACGTCAGACCGTCGCCCAGCAGCGGGCGCGCATGCTGGCGCGGCTGCAGCGGACGGCCGCCGCGCTGAAGCTGATGCCTGGGGACGGCGCTGACCTGACGGCGGCGGATCGGTCGGAGCTCATCAGCCTGTGCCAGGTGCTGATGACCGCGAGCCTGGCGCGGGTTCGTTCGTCGGACCACGACCGCATCCTGCGAAGCTTCGCGGACCTGATCGGCGCCACGCTCCGCAGCAATGCGTTTCAGGGCAGCCTCGACGATCCGGAGCGCGGCTACATCAGCCTGAAGTTCGACTCAGCCAAGGTACCGGACCTGCCCAAGCCGGCACCCTGGCGCGAAATTTTTGTTTACTCACCCACGGTTGAGGGTATCCATCTTCGGGGCGGCCCGGTCAGCCGCGGGGGGCTGCGCTGGTCCGACCGCTTCGAAGATTTCCGCACGGAGGTCCTGGGGCTCATGAAAGCCCAGCAGGTCAAAAACACAATGATTGTTCCCGTTGGCGCCAAGGGAGGTTTTGTCGCCCGCAATATCGAACCTGGCAGCAACCGGGATGCGAGAATGGCTGCAGGCGTGGCCAGCTATCGGCGCTTTATCAACGGCCTGCTCGATATCACCGACAACCTCACCGAACAAGGCCTCACGCACCCGGCACGGGTGGTGCGCCACGATCAGGACGATCCGTATCTGGTGGTGGCTGCGGACAAGGGTACGGCGACGTTTTCCGACATTGCGAACGCCGTAGCCGCCGACCATCACTTCTGGCTTGGGGATGCCTTTGCCTCGGGCGGGTCGGTCGGCTACGACCACAAAAAAATGGGTATCACGGCGCGCGGCGCCTGGGAGTCCGTGAAGCGCCACTTTCGTGAGCTTGGCGTGGACTGTCAGGCTGAGCCATTCGCCGTGGTGGGCATCGGCGACATGGCCGGAGACGTGTTCGGCAATGGGATGCTGCTGTCGCCGGCGATTTGCCTTAAAGGTGCCTTCAACCACGAACACATTTTTCTTGACCCAGAGCCTGATCCGGAGAGCAGTTTCGCTGAGCGCCAGCGCCTGTTTGACCTACCGCGGTCTTCCTGGACGGACTACAACGCCGAGCTGATCAGCAACGGAGGCGGTGTCTATTCTCGCTTCGACAAAACGGTAGACGTGACCGAGCCCGTCGCTGAATGGTTGGGACTGAAGGCCGGTCCGATGGCACCCAACGATCTGATCCGAGCGCTGCTGAAGGCGCCCGTGGATCTGCTCTGGAACGGCGGGATCGGCACCTACGTCAAGGGTGCCAGCGAAACCGATCTGGAGGTGGGCGACCGCAACAACGATTCACTGCGGGTCAATGGTTCGGAGCTGCGTTGCCGGGTGGTCGGCGAAGGCGGCAACCTGGGGCTGACGCAGCACGGTCGCGTAGAATTTGCCTTGGCCGGTGGCCGCATCAACACCGATTTTGTTGACAACGCCGGCGGCGTGGACTGTTCGGACCACGAGGTCAACATCAAGATTCTTCTGAACCAGGCCATGGCTGACGACCAGATCGACGACAGCCAGCGGGTTGAGATGCTGGCCTCCATGACCGACGAAGTGGCGGAGCTGGTGCTTCGCAACAACTACCTCCAGAGCCAGGCGCTCAGCCTGATGGAGGCGCACACGGTGCCTCGACTCGGCTCGAAAGCCCACATGATCAGCGTCCTGGAAGCCCGCGGGCTGCTCGATCGACAGCTCGAGGCGCTGCCGACCGATGAGGAGATCCACCAGCGCAAAGGGCAGGGGACCGGCCTCATGCGGCCAGAGCTTGCGGTGCTGCTGTCATACAGCAAGATCACGCTCTACCAGGACCTCCTGGCGAGCGACGTTCCCGAGGACAGCTATCTCTCGCGCGAGCTGCTCGGCTATTTCCCGAAACCGTTGCGGGAACGTTTCGCTGACTTGGCGGCTGAGCATCGGCTGCGCCGCGAAATTATTGCCACCGTCGTCACCAACTCGATGGTCAATCGAATGGGCGCCACGTTCTGTCTGCGCATGGGTGAGGAAACCGGCGCTGACGCCGCGGAGATCGCTAAAGCCTACACGGCAGCGCGAGAGATCTTCGACGCCCGCCAGATCTGGGCGGCGATTGAGGCGACCGATAACCAGGTGGCCAGCGCGCACCAGATCGAAGCCCATCTGACCGTCTGGAATCTGCTGCGCCACGCCACGCGCTGGCTGCTCAACCACCACCGCGGGCAGCTGGATGTCGCCCTCATGGTCGAGCGATATGGCAAGCCCGCGCAGGAGCTGATGAGCAGAATTGTGGGCTGGATGACCGCGGCCCAGGCCAAACGGGTCAGTGGCTATCGGGCAAGGCTCCAGCGCGGTGGCTTTTCGGAGGCACTCACCGACACGCTGGTTAGCTGCTCTCAGCTGAAACCGGCGCTGGATATCCTGGACGTAGCGCGCCGGGGCGACACCGAGCTGGAGCTGGTCACTCGAAGCTATTTTCGCATCGGGCAGCACCTGCGGCTCGGCTGGCTCATGCAGCAGATTGAACAGCTGCCGGTCGACGGTCAGTGGCACGCCGCGGCGCGTGGCGCTCTGCGCGACGAGCTGTACGGCAAGCAGCAGCAGCTGACCCAGCAGGTTGTCGGCCGGCTGGCAGGCGCCAGCAGCGGCGACGCCGAGGCGGGCGGCCTGTTCCGGAACTGGCTGGCAGTCGCCGATAGCGAAGTGCGCGGCTTTGGGCATATGATGTCGGACATGCGGGCCAGCGGGACGGCCGACTACGCCAAGGCGTCGGTTGCGGTCAGGAATCTTGAAAGGGTGCTGGCCGTCACCGCCGAGTCACCAGGGGAGCAATAACTTTGACCGCCATCGCGTTTGTCGCCAGCCGTACCGAGGGAGCCCAGCAGGCTCGCAAGCAGATGATCGACCGCTATGGCGATCACCCGCCGGAGGAGGCGGACATCATCGTAGCCATCGGCGGCGATGGGTTCATGCTTCAGACCATGCACCGCAGCATGAACCTGAGCAAACCGATCTACGGGCTAATGCAGGGTTCGGTCGGGTTTCTGATGAACCAATTTGAAGATGCTGGGCTCGATCTGCCCGAGCGACTGGCTCGCGCGGAGACCGCTGAGCTTCACCCGCTTCGCATGGTGGCGCAGGGTGAGTCGGGCGCGGAGCTGACCGCGCTGGCCATCAACGAGGTTTCGGTCTTTCGGCAGACCAAGCAGGCGGCTAAAATCCGCGTCAAAATCAACGATGCGGTCAAGCTTGAAGAATTGATTTGCGACGGGATTTTGCTGTCGACGCCGGCCGGCAGCACGGCCTATAACCTGTCCGCCCATGGCCCGATTGTGCCGCTCGGCGCCAATATCCTGGCGCTGACGCCGATCAGCCCGTTCCGGCCCCGACGCTGGCGCGGTGCGTTACTGCAGTGTGACGCGAAGGTCTGCTTCGAAGTGCTGGATCACTACAAACGCCCGGTGAGCGCAGTGGCGGATGCGTTTGAGGTCCGCGACGTGGTGGAGGTATCGATCACCGAGGCGAAAGACGTGACCCTGCGGATGATGTTTGACCCGGAGCACAACCTGGAAGACCGAATCCTGAACGAGCAGTTCACGATATGAACGGACCCCAGCGACTAACCCGGACGATTCGGGGTCGAGGCGGAAGCGAGGCCCCCGGCCGTTGACCGCCCAGGCGCCGGCAAGCACAGCGGTGGAACCCTCGTTTGTCGTAGCGATTTCCAGCCGCGCGCTTTTTGACCTCGACGAGAGCCACCGGCTGTTCGAGCGTGAAGGGGTTGAGGCCTATTCTCAGTTTCAGATCGCGCACGAAGACGACTCCCTGCGTCCCGGCATCGCGTTTCCGCTGGTCAAAAAATTGCTGCACCTGAACCGGCTATCGCGGGAACTGAATCAGGCGCATCCAGACGACCCGCCGACCACGCCCCTGGTCGAAGTCATTTTGTTGTCGCGCAACAGCGGTGATACGGGGCTGCGAATTTTTAACTCGATCGAAAACCACGGTCTGGATATCGTCCGTGCAGCTTTTACCAACGGGGCGAGCCCCTTCGCGTACGTCGAGTCGTTCGGCGCAGATTTGTTCTTGTCGACCAACCCCGACGACGTCCGCGAAGCGCTGAACGCCGGGTTTGCCGCTGCCACAATTTTGCCGTCGACCGTTGCGGTGAGCAGCGACTCGGAGCTACGCATCGCGTTTGACGGTGACGCCGTGCTGTTCCACGACGCGGCGGAGCGTATCTATCAGGAGCAGGGTCTGGAGGCTTTTGCGGCGAGCGAAAAAGCTGCCGCCGACCAGCCGCTGTCCGGTGGCCCCTTTAAGCCGGTGCTGTCCGCCATTCACCGGATCCAGGCCGCTTTTCCAGCGGAGCACAACCCGATCCGCACGGCGCTGGTGACCGCGCGCTCGGCGCCGGCCCACAAGCGGGTGATCCTGACCCTGCGCGACTGGGGCATCCGGCTGGACGAGGCGCTGTTCCTGGGCGGCAAACCCAAAGGGCCATTCCTGAAAGCGTTCGGCGCCGACATCTTCTTTGACGACCAGACCGAACACTGCAATTCAGCTAGCAACCACGTGGCGACCGGGCACGTGCCACACGGCGTGGCCAACCGCAGCTGATGGCCGGGGGCGCCAAGAAACTCGATCGGGCGGCGCTGATCGACGCGAGCTTCGCCAAGCTGGCCTCCGAGTACGAGCCCACGGTCCCGGCCTCGAGCCTGGCTGACCTTGGCGTTACCGTCGAGGCTTTTCTTGAGGTCTTTGAATCGCAGCTGCTCAGCCGGCACCTGGACCTTCTCGCCCGCCGCCTGCGGGTGGAAAACCGGGTGTTCTACACCATCGGCAGCGCTGGCCACGAGGGCAACGCGCTGCTCGGTCGCCTCACCCGGCACACCGATCCCGCGTTCCTGCACTACCGCAGCGGGGCCCTGATGATCGAGCGCAGTCGGCACGTAGGCGGGATCGATCCGGTCTACGATACGGCGCTGTCGTTTGCCGCCAGTGCCGAAGATCCGGCCTCGGGCGGCCGGCACAAGGTTTGGGGTAGCCGCCCGCTGTGGGTGCTGCCGCAAACCAGCACAATTGCCAGCCACCTTCCCAAAGCATTTGGCACGGCGCTGGCGATCGATCACGGTAGTCGGATTGATGCAGAGCTACCGATCCCCGCCGACTCAATTGCGCTGTGTACCTTCGGGGATGCGAGTCTCAACCACAGCACCGCGCAGGGCGCCCTGAATGCCGCTGCCTGGGCGGCCCATCAGGCCATTCCGGTACCGCTGCTCTTTGTCTGTGAAGACAACGGGCTCGGTATCTCGGTGCGCACACCCAAAGACTGGGTGCAGCGCAGCATGGCCGAGCGCTATGGGCTCGACTATCGTTGGGTCGATGGGCTGGATCTGGCCCAGGCCTGGAACGAGGTACGCGACGCCGTCGCCACCTGCCGCGAACGCCGCCGCCCCGTGTTTTTGCATCTGCGAACCGTGCGGCTGATGGGGCACGCGGGGACCGATTTTGAAATCGATTACCGCAGCGAAGCGGAGCTGGCCGGCGCTGAGGCCAGCGACCCGCTATTGACGAGCGCCCGCCGTATCCTGGACGAGGGTCTGCTCGCGGTTGACGCCTTGCTGGAACGGTATGAGGCGGCCCGTGAGCGTTGTCGGGAGGCCGCGGATCGCGCCCACCACCGGCCTCGCCTTAACTCGGTGGCGGAGGTCATGGCGCCGCTGGCGCCGACGCATCTTAGCGCGCTGCGAAACGAGGCGACCCGCGTGGCCGGCGCGGCGGAGCGGCAGCGGGCCTTTGGTGATCTGGCGCCGGAAAGTGAAAAGCCGGCCAACCTGTCGGTCAACATCAATCGCGGCCTCGCTGAGCTGCTGGCCAAGTATCCTCAGGCCCTGGTGTTCGGGGAGGACGTGGCCCAGAAGGGTGGCGTTTACACCGTCACGCGGGGCCTTCATCAGCGGTTCGGCGCGGCGCGCGTGTTCAACACGCTGCTCGATGAGCAAACCATCCTGGGCCTGGCCCAGGGTTACAGCAACGTCGGGCTCCTGCCCATCCCCGAAATCCAGTATCTGGCCTATTTTCACAACGCCTGTGACCAGATACGCGGTGAGGCCAGCTCACTGCAGTTTTTTTCCGACGGTCGTTTCGCCAACCCCATGGTGGTGCGCGTCGCCGGGCTGGGCTATCAAAAGGGTTTTGGGGGGCATTTTCACAACGACACGAGCATCACGGCGCTGCGCGATATTCCGGGCTTGATCGTGGCCTGTCCGTCGCGAGGAGATGATGCGGCCGGGATGCTGCGGACCCTGGCTGCGGCGGGCGTCACGAGCGGGCGCGTCTGCATGATGATCGAACCGATTGCGCTCTATATGACCCGCGACCTCTATGACGACGGCGACGGCGGATGGCTCTTTGATTATCCCTCGCCGGAAACCTATTTCGGCCTCGGTCAGCCGCGGATCTACTTCCCGTTTGCCACCGATCTGCTCATCGTGACGTACGGCAACGGCGTGCCGATGAGCCTTCGCGTGGCTCGTGAGCTGAAAGAGGACCACGATCTGGCCGTGAGGGTGATGGACCTGCGTTGGCTGGTGCCGCTCAACGAATCCGCCATCGCGGAGCAGGCGTTGGCCTGCGAGCGGGTGCTCGTCGTCGACGAGGGTCGGCAGAGCGGCGCGCTGGCCGAAGGCGTGATGGCCGCCATTGTGGACGCGAGCAACGGCCAAACCCCGCCGATGGCGCGCGTCTGCGGCGCCGACACGTTTACGCCGCTGGGGCCCGCCTCGGCACTGGTGCTGCCCGACGAAGCGCAAATTGGAGCCGCTGCCAGGCGTCTCCTGGGGATGGAAGCGTGAGGGTTGGGCGTTTTTTGCGCCGGGCCGGCGCCGCGCCAGCTCCGGGCTGCGCAATTGCCACAGCGCCTGCTGGACGTGATAATAGGCCGCTAACAAGCCATTGGACAGGCAGGGAAACCAGGGTATGAGTCAGCAGGAATCGATGACGATCCTTTTTGCGGACGTCTGTCGCAGCACGCAGCTGTTCGAGCAGCACGGAGACGTCAAGGCCCGCGAGATTATTGCCACCACCCTGTCAGCCCTGACTCAGGTCACCCACAAACATGGTGGGCGGGTCATCAAGACCATCGGTGACGAGATCATGTCCACCCTGCCGAGCGGGGAAGCGGGCGTGCTGGCCGCGTGCGACATGCAGCGCCGGGTCGCCAACGACCTCAATATTGTTCGCCATAACGTGTCCGTGCGCATCGGCCTGCACTTTGGCGATGTGCTGGTCGAAAACGACGACGTCTTTGGTGATGCCGTCAACGTCTCGGCGCGGATGGCCGGGCTGGCCAAATCTCAGCAGATTGTCACCACCGCCACCACGGCGCAGGACGTATCTCCGGATCATGGCCTGGAGATACGCAGCCTCGGCAAGACCCGCGTTAAGGGCAAGCTGATGCCTATCGAGATCGTGGACGTGCTGTGGCAGGAAGACACCTCCAACGTGACCACCGTGTCCCAGGCCCTGAAACTGGATGACATCGAAGAGCGGGCCTCAGTCACCGTGCGTTTTGGTGACAAGACCATCGAGGTCAAGGACGTCTCGCCCCCGTTTACCATGGGGCGTGATCGCTCTAACGACCTGATTATCGACGACGAGTGGATTTCGCGGAACCATGCGAGCATCGAGTACCGCAAAGGGTATTTTGTGCTGGTGGACCGCAGCACCAACGGCACGTACCTCAAGATCGACGGTGAAGAGGAACTCCGCGTTCATCGCGATGAGGTGCACCTTCGCCGATTCGGTATCGTGAGCCTGGGACAGCTGTCAGAAAATCGAAGCGAAGAGCAGCTGGTTCGCTTCGAGTGCCACAACCACTAAGCCCGCTTTCTAGCGGCCCCGCTTAAACGCCCCCAATATCCCGCGTAGCAGCGTTCTCCCGAGCTGCGTTCCCATGGAGCGCGCAGCGGATTTGACCGCCGCCTCCAGCGGTGACTGGCGTGTGCTGCGTCGTTTGGCGCGCGTTTTTCCCGTTTTCTTGGTCTGGCGCGCTTTCTCGGCGACGGCTTCCGCCTTTTCTGCCTCGAGAGCACGCAGTTCGGCCCGCTTGGCCAGCCGCTCGAAGGCGGAATCGCGATCGATGGTTGTGTTGTATTTTTCGCCGACCGCGCTCCCTTCAAAAACGACCTTGCGCTCCTTTTTGGTCAGCGGACCCATCCGTGAGTGGGGCGGGGCGATCAGGCAGCGATCCACCATGCTGGGCACGCCCCCGTCGCGAAGCGTGGACACCAGGGCTTCACCCACACCGAGCTGGGTCAGCACCGCCTCGGTGTCCAGGTTTGGGTTGGGGACAAACGTCTGGGCGGCGGCGCGCACAACCTTCTGATCGCGCGGCGTGAAGGCCCTTAGGGCGTGTTGGACGCGGTTCCCGAGCTGTCCGAGCACATCATCCGGAACGTCCTGAGGATTTTGGGTGACAAAATACACGCCCACCCCTTTGGAGCGGATCAGTCGGACCACCTGTTCAACCTGATCGAGCAGCGCTTTGGGCGGATCGTCGAACAACAGGTGGGCTTCGTCGAAGAAAAACACCAGCTCAGGCTTGTCCAGGTCTCCTTTCTCCGGCAGCTCCTCAAACAGTTCAGCGAGCAGCCAGAGCAGAAAGGTGCTGTAGAGCTTCGGATTCATGATGAGCTGACGGGCATCCAGGACGTTGATGATGCCCCGGCCGTTCTGATCGCGCGTCATCACGTCTCTGAGCTCGAGGGCCGGTTCGGCAAAGAAGTTTTCGCCGCCGGCCCGTTCCAGCGTCAGCAGCCGGCGGGCAATGGCGCCTAGTGACGCGGTGGTGACGTGGCCGTAGCGAAGGGAAATCTCCTTCCGGTTGTCGCCGACAAAGTTCAGCAGCGAGCGAAGATCTTTGAGATCCAGCAGTGCCAGCCCCTCGTCGTCAGCCACCGAAAAGGCGACGTTCAGTACCCCTTCCTGGGTATCGTTGAGTTCCAGCAGCCTTGCGAGCAGCACCGGACCGATCTCGCTGACGGTTGTGCGCAGCGGGTGGCCATCCTTCTGAAACAGATCCCAGAACACCACCGGAGAAGGTTCGAGCGTGTGGTTGGGCAGGCCGATCTTTTGAACCCGCTTTGTGACCCCGGAGCTTGCCTTGCCGGCGGCGCCAAGCCCGCTCAGATCCCCCTTGACGTCGGCCAGGAAGACCGGCACGCCGAGGCGCGAAAACCCTTCGGCCAGGACCTGCAGGGTGACGGTTTTTCCGGTGCCGGTGGCCCCGGCGATCAACCCGTGGCGGTTGGCGTAGCGGCCTTCGATGATGGCGGCGTGCTCACCGCCGCCGAAATGCACCTGGGGTGTGCTGTCGCTTGCTGTCATGAAAAGGCGTCCGTTGGAGTGGTTTTGGGAAGGGACGAGCGTAAGCGCCGACCTGATGACCTACAGGCCGGCGCTCAGGGATTGCTGCGGCTTTAGCGGCCGAATAAGCCGCCCAGCAGGCCGCCGCCGCGCTTGAGCAGATCAGAAGCGTCGACGTCGCCGTCACCGTCAGCGTCGAGGAGCTGGTCGACGATGCTGAAGCCTTTGCTGCGGCTGTCGGCCTCGTTGCGGTCTTGTTTGAGGAGGTCAGTCAGACCGCCAAGGCCGCCGAGGCCGTCGTTGGTCGGCGCCTGCTGTCGCTTCTTGCTCAGCGCCCCCATCACCAGCGGACCCAGGTTTGCCATCAGCTTGCCCATGGCGCCTGAGTCGAGGCCGGAGGTTTTGCTGAGCTGCTTTTCAACCGCCTGACGGCGGCCACCGAAGATGTGATCGACCATCCGGTTATCCCGGTCGCTGGGGTTCTGAGACAGAAAGCCACCGAGGTTGTCGAGTATCGAACCATCATGGTCCTTATCCAGGGCCGCGGCCAGTCCGCCCACCTGGTCCGGCGACTGCGCGTTACGGTTGAGCTGCCCCAGGATGACCGGCAGCGCCATCTGCATGGCCTTCTCGGTCAGGTCCTTGTTGGCGCCCAGCTGCTTGCCTAAGTTCTGCACCGCGTCATCGCCGATCGCGTTGGTGATCAGATCCAAAATTCCACTCATTGATTTACCCTTCAGGCTGAAAAGGCGCAGGCCCAGCGGCCGATGATAAGTCGGCCGTGTGCTGCGCAGTTGCTATGATAGGCCCGTTCACATCAGATGTGACTGGCGTGTGCGGCTCCGGACCCTCATGGTAATGGAATTGGCCGGCGCGACCAATCGACGGGAGAATCCAACATGCACCGAAACCCTCGCGGAGATCTGTTCAGCTACGCTTCGCCCACGCTGCTGCTGACCGGTCTGCTGCTATTGGGTGGGCTCCTCGGCGGGTGTTCCACGAATCCGGTGACCGGGAAGCGCAATTTCAATATTGTCAGCGAACCCCAGGAGCTGCAGATCGGCTCCCAGCAGTACGGCCCCAGTCGCCAGATGCAGGGCGGCGACTACGTGACCGATCCAGCCCTGGTGAACTATGTCAAGGCGGTGGGCCAGAAGGTTGCCGCGCACAGCGACCGGGATCTGCCCTACCAGTTTGAGGTGCTGAACAACGGCGTGCCCAACGCTTGGGCGCTGCCCGGCGGCAAGATTGCGATCAATCGCGGGCTGCTGCTGGAAATGCAGACCGAAGCGGAGCTGGCCGCGGTGCTGGGCCATGAGGTCGTCCATGCGGCCGCGAGTCACGGTGCGCTTGCCATGTCCCGGGGCATGCTGCTGCAGGGAGCGGTGCTGGCCACCGCGGTCGCTTCTCGCGACAGCGACTATAGTCGCTATGCGGTCGGTGGAGCGTCGATTGCCGCTCAGCTCGTCAACCAGAAATACGGTCGAGGCGCGGAGCTGGAGTCGGACGAATACGGCATCAAGTACATGGCTGAAGCCGGTTACGACCCGCAGGGGGCGGTCGAGCTGCAGAAGACGTTTGTACGGCTCTCGGAGGGTCGTCGTACGGATTTTCTCAGCGGCCTGTTTGCCAGCCATCCACCGTCCCAGGAACGCGTGGAGAAGAACATTGCCACAGCCAACGCTATCGGTCGCGGCGGCAAGGTGGGGCGGGAGGAGTATCAACGTGCCGTCGCCGGCCTGAAGCAGCGGAAGCCGGCCTATGACGCGTTTGACGATGGCCGCAAGGCGTTAGCGGACGGCAATCCGGTTCAGGCCACGGCGCTGGCGGAAAAGGCGATCCGGCTCGAACCCCGCGAGGCGCACTTCTACGGCCTGAAAGGTGATGTAGCCTTTGCGGATAAGAATTATCGGAGTGCGGTGCGGCAATATTCGGCAGCGCTGGAACGCAACCCGGAATACTTCAAGTTTTACCTCGGACGCGGTGAGTCCTACCGCCAGCTCAACCAGCTGGACGCCGCTGAGCGCGACCTGAAAGCCAGTGCCAATCTCCTCCCAACCGCTGACGCGGCCAACGCGCTCGGCCTCATCGCGGAGCGTCGTGGGCAGGTGGATACAGCGATTGGCTATTACGAGATGGCGGCGTCTTCCCAGACGCCGGCGGGCCGCCAGTCCAACGGCCGCCTGGTGATGCTCGACCTTCCGCGCCGTCCGGAGCGCTACATCGCGGTCCAGACCCGGGTAGACACCAACGGACGGGTTTTTGCGGAGATCGGCAACCGAACACAGGTGCCGGTAACCAACGTCACGGTGGCGCTGGCCTATCGCGACAGCGCGGGCCGGGTCCGGCAGGAACAGCGCGTCTTTCGAGGGCGGCTGGAAAGCGCCCGGACGGCCATGGTGGCTATCGGCACTCAGCCCTACGCCAGCGCGCTCAATACGATGCAGCTGAAGGTGGTCAGCGCGCAGCCCATTCAGTAGCGAACGGCTGCGCCCCTTGGCGCTTCAGCAGTTCGGTACCTTGATCGTTTTGCCAGCGCGCAGCGGGTACCGCGGTGACGGTATATTGTTCATGGCGGCGATCTCCGGCATGGACATACAGCGATGGCGGCGGGCGATGGCGCCCATCGTGTCGCCTCGCTGCACCACGTACGGCAGGATATCTTCTCCGCGACCGTAGGTGGCGTCATAGAGTTCTTGCGCTCGAGTCAGCAGCTGATCTTCGTCGCTCTCACACCACTGCTGGTAGCGCTCAGCAACGTTGGCCGGGACCTGCAGCGTTTCGTTGACGGCCACGCGCGTCTCCGGCTTGATACGGGGATTGAGATTCCGCAGCGTGCGAAACCAGCCGTTGGAGGTGTCGTCGTTGCCCAGGCAAACGGCAATTTCGCCCAGCGCCATTTCTCGGGTGACGGTCAGTTCAACCAGCTCTGTGTCGATCTCGGGAAACACCAGGTTAAAGCGCTCCGGGTGGAGGTAGAGCCAGGCCGCCGCGAGCACTTTCGGCACGTAGTCTCGCGTATCGCGCGGCAGCGCGTAGTAGAACTCTGACGACCAGAAGTCAGCTCCGCGCAGCTTGCGGTTGAGGCGCTTGAGCCGGTTCTCGCCTGAGTTATAGGCAGCCAGCACCTTCTCGAGGCTGTTGTCGAGCTGCCGCAGCTGGTCGTTGAGGTAGTCCACGCTGGCTTTTGCAGCACGCGCTGGATCGAGACGCTCGTCAAACTCGCCGCGGGTTTTCAGCCCGTACCGGCTGCCGGTAGCGCGCATAAACTGCAGCGGCCCCGCGGCGCCAACCCGGGAAAAGGAGTGGACCCGGCCGCCGGACTCCACCGCGAGGATCCCAAACAGCAGCGCTTCGGGAACCCCGGCCGCGTCGAAGGCGGGGGCCATCTCGCTGCGCAGATACTGGTAGTTTTCATAGCTGCTCATCAGGAGCGGGCGGTTCCAGGTCAGCCAGCCGTTGAGCGCGTTCCGCACGTAGTGATTCATGGCGATCAGTTCGGTAAGGTCGGTGCCGTTGAGCTGGACCGTGCCGCGGCTTGCGCTCACGGGGGCTGGCTCGGCGTCCACCGGGCCGCCTTCACCCGACACCTCAGCGCTTGTATGGAAAACCTGTGTCTGCAGCGCAGCGACCTCCTGATAGGCGGTCAGCGCAACGTTCAGATCACAGCCCGCAATCGCTCGGCACCGCGCCGAAAGGTCGTCCAGCGCGGCCAGCGAGTCGTCCAGCAAACGCTCGGCAGCGTCGCTGCTGCCCGATTCCAGCAGCTGCAGCGCTTCGCCAAACGCAACAACCGCCCCGTCGATCTCGGTGTAGAGCTCTTCCACCACGCTGGGTGGGAGGGTGTCGACCGTCGATTCGTTTACGGCGACCGAATCGTCCGGCGCCGCGGCGTCCTCACCGCCGCGCAGCGTTTCCAGCGCGCTGCAGGCGGACAGCAGCACGCTCGCTGCAAGCAAAATGGCTGATCTCACAGATTGACCCCAGTATTTTTTGCCGCAAAACGGCTAGTTTTTCTTGTCAAATAGGACACTAGAAGTTAACACAAGCATAGACCATCGCCAGGGCAATTAGTTGACCTTTGAAGGGCAGAGGAGCAATGATCGCGAATCGATCGGGCGAGGAGAACGCTTTGCCGGCCTACTTCACGAAGGACACGTTTCGGTTTCTGAATCAGCTCAGGCGCAACAACAACAAGGCCTGGTTTGACGACAATCGCGAGCGCTACCACGAGCAGGTGCGAGATCCGTTCCTCAAGCTGATCAAAGACTTCAATCCGCGCCTGGCGACGGTCAGCGACCATTATCACGGTGTCGAAAAAGCTCACGGCGGCGCGCTGTTTCGTATCTACCGGGATACGCGTTTTTCCAAGGACAAAACGCCCTACAAATCGTGGGCTGGGGCGCGTTTCACCCATCGCGAGGCGGGCCGGAACGGGGCGCCGATCTACTACCTCCACGTGCAGCCAGGCAACGTGTTTTTTGCCGCTGGCCTATGGCGTCCACCGGGACCGATGATCAACCAGATCCGTACCTTTCTGCACAACAACCCCGGCGCCTGGACGAAACTGCGGGACAACAAGACGTTCAAGAGAACCTTTAGCTGGGGTGGTGAACAGCTGAAACGAACCCCGCGGGGATATGACGCGGATCATCCGCTGGCTGACGATCTTCGGCGCAAAGACTTTGTCGTCTCCGCGTCGCTGTCCGAAGCCCAGGCGATCAGCAGCTCATTCCTGACGGTCCTCCAACGTCGCTGTGAGCAGTCGGCAAGTCTGATGGACTACCTCTGCGCGTCCCTTGATTTGGAGTTTTAGTGGGGCGGGCTTAAGCGCCGTCCGAGCCGGCGACAAGCAAGACTAGAGCTTGAGGATTTCCTGGAGGGGGCGGGGGCGTTCGATGCCGAAACCCTGGGCAAAGTCGAGGCCAATCTCCCGCAGGTGGTTGAGCACCTCTTCGTTTTCCACGAACTCCGCCACCGTCTCCTTACCCAGAAAATGGCCGATTTCGTTGATAGTCTTGACGAGGCCGTAGTCCGCGGCGCTGCTCGATATGTCCCGGATGAACGAACCGTCGATCTTGAGGTAATCCACCGGCAGGTGCTTGAGATAGCTGAAGGACGACAGGCCCGTGCCAAAGTCGTCCAGCGAAAACCGGCAGCCCAGATAGCGCAGCTCCCGCAGGAAGTCCGTACAGCGAGCCAGGTTACTGATCGCCGCCGTTTCGGTGATCTCGAAGCAGATCTTCGATGGTTCGATGCCGGTTTCTTCGAACAGGTTCTGAATAAACGTCAGGAACCGGGGCCGGCCAAAGGTTTTACCTGAAAGATTGATCGACAGGCGCGCGATCCGGTCTTTCACCGGGCTGGCGTTGAGGGCGTTGAAGGCCGCCCGAAAGACCCACTCGTCGAGGTAATGGATCCTGCCGTAGGCTTCCGCCGGAGGAATAAACTTCTCCGGGCCGACCAGGCTGCCGTCCTCCGCCCGCATCCGGCAAAGCACCTCGAAGTGATCTTTGTCGTTTTCGGGATTCTCCAGAGGCACAATCCGCTGGCCGTAAAGCTCCATGCGGTCCTGGTCCAGCGCGTTTTCCAGCTCCGTGACCCACTGCATGGCCTGGTCGCGTTGGCTCAGCTCCTGGTCGTCGATCTGATAGCTCTTGATCCGGTCGCGGCCGGCTTCCTTCGCGGCCCCGGCCGCAATCTCCATCTGGTTGAGCACCTGGGACACCGACTCGGTATTTCGTCCAACGGTCACCAGGCCTATGCTGGCGGTCGCCTTGAGCTTGCGGCGCTTCCAGCGGGTGCGGTGTTCGTTGATCGCGCGGCGCAGCTTTTCTGCGGCTTCATGGCCCGGTGCCAGCTCGAAGCGCGGCAGCAGCACGGCGAACGTGTCGCCGCCGAGCCGGGCGATTTCGGCATCCTCCGGGATCTGCTTGCGCATGACGCGGGCGAGGTCCTGGAGCAGCTGGTCGCCCGCATCGTGGCCGGCGGTGCTGTTGACGACCTTAAATTGATCTACCTCGATCTGGAGCAGAATGTGCTGGGTATGCATCAGCTTGCTTTCACCCAGCTTCAGGCGGATCCGGCGTTCAAACTCGCGGCGATTCAGGCACTCGGTCAGCTGATCGTGGGTCGCCTGATGGGCGATCTGGTCGTGCATGTTCTGCACCATGCCGTGCCACGATCGGTCCATCAGCGGCTGGTCAGGCTGGTCGATCAGGTCGGCCTGTTTTTCGCGAAACTTCTCCGCCAGTTCGGTCGGCCCGATTTCGAGCGCTTTCTGGCCGTTGCGGTTGACGAACACGTAGCGCTGCCGGTCGTCGCTGATCCAGGCCAGCTTGATCGGCTGCGTTTCACCGTCAGGTCCGGGGTAGAGCACCCAGCTGCCTTTGTCCAGCAGCTTAGCCAGGCCCAGCCAGTGTTCCTTGTCGGGGTCTGCAGGCGCTTCCGCGTCCGCGGACTCGGCCGCTTCGACACCGTCACCCGCCGGCGGCTGCTGTTCAAGATCAGCCGAATCGGCTTGCTCGCCAGCCTCTTCGCCGGTACCGGTCTGTGCCGTTTGAATCGGGGCGGTCTCCGGCTCTGGGCGCGGCGTTTCCCCGAGGCCCGGCAACATCTCGCCGAGGGCACCAAGCAGCTTGTCGCGGTCACTTGCGTCGGCGCTGACGTGATCGAGCCGGTTGCGAATTTTCTGGAGCAGCGCCTCACTGCGCTGCATGTCTTCATCCGAGTCGTCGTGGTCGGGCGACAGGCGTGAGTCGAGGTCTTTCACGACCTGATAAAGCCGGTCCCACTCCTGGCCTCGGGTGCCGGAGCGAACCGCGGCGACGTCGAGCAGGTTTCGCCAGCCCATACCCAGCAGATCATTGACCTGGGTGGGGACCTCTCGATTGCCGAATTCCTGGCGCAGCGCTTCGGTGACCGCTTCCCGGGCTTTGCCCAGCTTCTGCTGACCGTCAGCCGCTTCCAGCACGCGTTTGAGCTGGGCCGAGCGCAACCGGTGCTGGCGCTTTAGCAGCTGCTCCAGCTCTGTGGCGGCAGCCGCAAACGCTTCGCGGTTGGGGTCTTCCAGACCGCTGAGGCGATTGACGATCTCGTCGATCTTCCCGATCAGCTGCTGCTCCCGGCCGCTGAGTTCGCGGGTGCTGCCGATAATCGTCTGACCGAGATGGTCGAGCACCTTCCGGGCGGGATGGCTCTGGTCGCTGACCAGATCCTGCTGCTGGAGCAGCATTTTCAGAAGCTGAACCTCCAGCTGGGAAATCCATTCCTTGGCGCGCGGATCGACAACCGAGTCGTTGGAAATCGACGACAGGAGCTGCTGCGCCAGCTCCACGGCGCTGGTGTGCTGGGGCGCAACCTGAGGTGCGTCCTCGCCGTATTCGCTCTGGAGCGCCTTGGCGAGACGCTGCTCTAGCGAGAGGTTGGGCTGGCTGTCTCGGTTCTGCTGCAGGCGCATCAGGGCCTGCTGCAGCTCCGCCAGATTGAGCTGGGGTTTGGCGCTGGCCTCGGGACTTTGCTCGGCGGCGGCGCGGTCGCGCAGCAAGCGCTGCAGGTCGATAATCTTGGCGCTGTTGGTGGCCGTAGCCGGCGGCGTCCCCAGGTATTCATCGCCGAACGGCCGCGCCTGAGCGTAGCCGCCGGGCGTCGGTGCGGGTTCCGCGAACGCCTCGTTGAGCGCTTCAGCCACCTGCGGTGCAACGTCCCCGGCCGCCGGGGCGCCGCCCCCACCGCCTGGTGGGGCTGCCCGGCGCGGACGCACCGGCGTAAACACCAGCCGAGGCAAAATGCCGGCGTCGATTAACTGCTGATTGGCTTCGTCATAGAACGGCCCAACGGTTTCATTGAGCTTCTTGCCGAAGCTTCGCCACAGCACCTGAGACGGCGTGTGGCCGATATCCAGCCGGTCGATTGCCGCCGCAAAGTGGTGGCAGAAAGCGGCCGGAGCCAGCGGATTATTGCGGGAATCCACCCGGCGCCCGATCAATTCCGTAAGCCGGGCTTCCAGGCTGTGAAGCGCCTCATGGTTCCGATTCTCAACGCTGGCGACCACCTCGGAGATGGACAGCCACGCTTCAAATTCTTCTTCATCGACCAGCGAAAGCTCGCCCGACTCGGGGCGCTGGCCCATGCCGGTGCCGGGCTTGGAAAGTTCCTCAAAGCTGCGGAGGTGGTCTTTGAGCAGCCGGCGAAATTCGGCGGTGATCTCATGGCCCTGCCGCCGCAGGAGACTCATTGCCTCAAAAAACGGGGCCTGGCTGACGTCGCTGGCCGCGCTGCCCGCAGCTCCGAGCAGCTCGTCTTTCGCCGCCTCAAGAAGCTCCGGAAGGGCCTCATCGACAAACTTCAGCGCGGCCTGTTCCAGTGCCTCAGCCGCCGGTCCGGACGCGGCCTGTGGTGATGATCCTCGATCTTCCGGGACGTCGAACCCCTGCTTCTGGGCGACGACACCCAGGGCTCGGGCCAGCTCGGTTTCGTCCCTGCCAAAAGCGAGACCGAAACCCAGGGCGCCCACTCGCGCGACGGTAACCTCGGTCTGCACGCTGACTGACGTATCGTCTACGACGATGCTGAAACCCAGCTTGTCGCCCTGGCGAACGTTGCGGGCGTCCGGATGTTCGGCCACGGAACCCTGATCCATCAGCGATGCAAACAACCCCCCAGGGCAATAGTCCTCGATCACAATATGAACCTGCCCGTGGTCGGGCACGTCCAGAGAGGCGGCGTGTCGAACGGGCAGCCTTGGGTGGCGCCGGCGTTCGTCAGCCTGGGGTGTCGCGTCTTTTTGCATTCAGCGCTTCTTAGGGCTCAGGGGCTTTTTGACGTCGCCCGATTCTATCGACAGTTTTCCTGCTGGTAGTGCCGGTTACGGGAAAGTTTCCATTTCTTTACAAAAATTCCTCCGGCCGACGTCTGATTATCCCATAGTTTCGTCTTAAAAACATGTTGTTAGCGCAATTTCTTTGAGTTCTTTAGGAGCCGAACGGGCTGGCCAGCACCCGGTTGTGGTCTTCGCCAGCTGGACGCGGGACTGCGAGTCTGTTCAGCTTGTTTAGACAAACCGTGGGCATAATAGACTCATGAATCGAGCGCTTTCTTATTGCACTAGCGCCGCGGCGGCGCTGTTTCTGGCTCAACCGGTGGTTGCGGCTGAGTTTCTCGGTGTCCAGCAAAACAGCATGCGCTGCGGCCGAGACATCGTGAGAGTGGGCCAGCAGGCCTTCCAGCTGATCGAAAAGTGCGGCCAGCCCGCATACCGCGACGTGGTCGCGTTGACCCGGCTCACCGACGTGGCTGCCGTGACCCGGGGCGATCGACTGCTGGCCGCCCGCGACAGCAGCGATCTGGTCACTGAGCAGTGGGTTTATAAACCTGGCCGCGGCCGACTGACCCGGGTGCTCACGGTGACCGGCGGTGTGCTGACCGACATTCGTCTCCACGAACGCCAGTAGCGGTTTGCCGGTAGCGAGGTTCCCACAGCCCTCAGTCGATTGTAGTGTCCGCGGTCGCTCCTGACTCTCGTTCGAAGGCCGATAGCAGCTGCCTTCCATAGTCTTCCAGGGCGTCCAGGACCGGCTGCTGATCGACCGCTGAGGGTGACTGTCGTGCCTCCGTCAGCGCGGCCGTAAATTGTTCGGCCTCGGTGGGCTGGCCCCGCAGCAGTCGATCTCGACAATGAGCATGCCAGCGTTCGGCCTCCACCGGCGACAGCGTCTGTGGCCAGTTGCGGGCGCGATACATCAACAGCAGATCCGCGTACCTCGGGTCGTCAAACGCATCACCCATCTCACCCAGGGCTTTGGGCTCGCTCTGCCGCACTGCCTGGGCCAGCTTCCGGTCGTGAGCCGAAGCAAAGCCGCCGCTGTAGAGCGACCAGTCGGCTTCGTCGATCGGAGCAAAATCCGCGCCGGCGCCGAAGACCTGCTGCAGCTTTCGGGCGACCTCGGGCAGGGCGGCGAGCACCTGCTCGCTGTGGTGCAGGCAACGCGTAAGGTCGAGCTCGATCCGCGCCTGATCGACTCCGTTGAGGACTCCCAGCGGCGCCAGCACCGGCGCGCGATTCACGGCGATCGCCTTAACGCCGATGCGTTCGACGCCGTCCGGCAGGTCCCGGCTGGGTGTGAACACCCGGTCAGCGATGGCATCGGGGTCCAGCGAAAGCAAATCGTTTGGCGACTGCGCCAGGTCCACCGCCAGCATCGCGTTGGGGTTGCTCGGGTGCGGACCGACCGGCAGAACCACCGCCAGGCATCCGCGCCGGGCGGGATAGCGTGCCGACACGTGCAGGATTGGCTGGTGCTGAGTCAGCCGGGCCAGCACTTCGCGCTTTCTTCGCTGCTGGAAAGCGTAGTCGAACAGCTTCGGCTGGCGCGAGCGCAGCAGCCGGGCGAGCGCGATTGTCGCATCAACGTCAGCAAGCGCGTCGTGTGCGTCACTGTGTTCGATGTGATTGGCGGCCGTCAGATCTTCGAGACGAAAGCTCGGGTCGCCGGAGTCTTTGCGTGGCCAGCTGATCCCGTCGGGCCGCAGCGCGTAGCAGAGTCGGACCACGTCGATCAGATCCCAGCGCGAGTTGCCGTCGCGGTACTCGCGCTGATAGGGATCGTAAAAGTTGCGAAAAAGCAGGTAGCGCGTGAACTCATCGTCGAAACGGATGCTGTTGTAGCCACACCCGCAGGTGCCCGGGGCCGCCAGCTCGTCATGGATCAGCCGGGCAAAGTCCGCCTCGATAAGCCCCCCTGCCGCCTGCTGCGGCGTCAGGCCGGTGACCAGGGCCGCCATGGGGTGGGGCAGGTAGTCTTCCGTCTGGCGGCACAGCACCATCAGCGGCTCACCGACGTCGTTCAGCTCAAGATTGGTGCGCCGCCCCGCGAACTGCACCGGCCGATCCTTTTGGGGGCTGATGCCGAAGGTTTCGTAGTCGTGCCAATAAATCGTTTCCGCCCCTGGGCGGTGGGTGTCGGCTGGGCTGCTGGCCATGGTCCTGCAAGGGAATACAGACCCTACCTATTATGCCCGGTCTGGTATCATTCGGCGCCCCGATTGTGGTGAGAAAGAGCGTTGACTGTCCGTACCCGATTTGCCCCCAGCCCCACCGGCTTTCTTCATGTGGGTGGCGCCCGCACGGCGCTGTTCTGCTACCTGTACGCCCGCCGCCATGGCGGCGAGTTTGTGCTGCGCATCGAGGACACAGACCGTGAACGCTCCACGCAGGAATCGGTTGCCAGTATTCTCGATGGCATGGCCTGGCTGGGCCTTGAGTCGGATGAAGCGCCGATCTTTCAATCCAGACGGAACGATCGCTATCGAGAGGTCATCGAGAGGCTGCTGACGGAGGGCCACGCCTATCGCTGCTACTGCAGTCCCGAGCAGCTCGAAGCAATGCGGGCCGCGCAGGAGTCGGCTGGGTTGAAGCCTCGCTATGACGGGACGTATCGGGATTTCACCGGCACCCCCCCGGCCGGCGTCAAGCCGGTGATTCGTTTCCGTAACCCCCTCACCGGCAGCGTTAGCTGGCACGACGCGGTGAAGGGCCGGATCGAGGTTTCCAATGAGGAGCTGGACGACCTGATCATCGCCCGCAGCGACGGTAGCCCGACCTACAACCTGACCGTGGTTGTCGACGATCTGGATATGCAGATCAGCCACGTGGTGCGCGGTGACGATCATGTCAACAACACCCCCCGCCAGATCAATATGTACCGGGCGATGGGCGCGGAGCCGCCTGTCTTTGCTCACCTGCCGATGATTCTGGGCTCGGACGGCTCGCGCCTGTCCAAGCGTCACGGGGCGGTGAGCGTGCTGGCCTATCGCGATGAGGGTTATCTGCCGGAAGCCTTGCTCAATTACCTGGTCCGGCTGGGCTGGTCACACGGCGATCAGGAGCTGTTTTCGCTGGAGGAGATGATCACCCTGTTTGATCTGAAGGACGTAAACCGGGCACCGGCCAGCTTCAACACCGACAAGTTGCGCTGGCTCAACCAGCAGTACCAGATCGACTCTGAGCTCGAGTCTCTTGGCGCCCGCCTCGCGCCAATTCTGGAGGCGGCTGGCTACGAGCTGGCGAGCGGCCCGCCGCCCGCTGCCGTTGCCGGGCTCTTACGCGAGCGTGCGGCAACGCTTCAGGAAATGGCGCAGCAGGCAGACTTTCTGTTTGTTGAACCCGCCCGGTATGAAGAAAAGGCTGAAGCCAAACAGTTCAAGGCGGCGGCCCTCGAGCCGCTCAAGCGGGTCAGACAGCAGCTGGCACAGCACGAGGACTGGACTCCCGAGGCCCTCCAGACGCAGCTCCAGCTTGTGGTCGACGATCTCGGTGTTGGCTTTGGCAAGGTGGGGCAGCCGCTGCGCCTGGCGCTCACTGGCCGCGGTGCGGCGCCGGGCAATGATCAAGTGCTGGCGCTGCTCGGCCAGGATCGCTCCCTGGGGCGTATCGATCGCGCGCTCGATCGGATCCAGGCCCGAGCTGAGACGGGCTGACGCGTGTACCGTTCGTCCAAGAATTTTCGAGGCTATCCGTGCGCGCACCGCAAATGGCGCCATGAGGGCCACTGCTCGCTGCTCCACGGCTACAGCCGCAGCTTTGAGGTGTGGTTCGCTTGTGAGCAGCGCGATCGCCATGGTTTTGTCATGGATTACGGCGACCTGAAGGAGCCGCGCCAGTGGCTCGAAGACCATTTCGACCATACCGTGCTGGTGGACGCTGACGACCCGCTCCTTGAGCAACTTCGGTCGCTCGAGGCTGCCGGCGGCTGTCGGCTGGTGGTGTTCGACGACGTGGGTACCGAGGGCAGTGCTCGGGAGTTTTACGACTACCTGGAGCCCTGGGTTCAGCAGCGAACCCAGGGCAGGGTATGGGTGCACTCCGTTGAGTGTCGGGAAAACGAGAAGAACTCGAGCATTTTTATTGCGCCAACTAGTGCGCTGTCCCGCAAGTAACTTGCGGGACAGCGCACTAGGTTGAATCCCTAGGCCAGGCTGTTGAGCTGCTCACCGAGCTCGGCCATCCGTTCGCCGGGCAGGCCAACCGCCAGGTCCTGTGCCCGCTGACAAAAGCTCGCCAGCGCGTCCCCGTAGATTTCTTTGCCCGCCGCCGATAGACGTACGAGGCTGACCCGAGCGTCCCGAGGGTTTCGCTCCTTCTCGACCAGGTGGATCTTCTCCATGGGGTTGAGCAGGCGGGTCACGCCGGAAGCCGTTAGCCCAACGGTCTCCGCGAGATCCACCCGTCGCATGGTTTCACCGGGCGCTTGCGCCAGGTGGTGCAGCACCCGGAACTCGGTAAAGCTAATCCCATGAATGGCCAGCGTGTGGTCGAGCCTGCGGCTGACGCGATTGCCCGCCTCGGTCAGGCTCATGAGCAGGCTGGCGGCAGAAGTTAAATGTGACATGTGATTGAGTTATGCTTGTGTAATATTTGAGTAAGCAAGTATTTCATAACACGTTCTCTCGCGCAACCCTCGCCGCGACCGATGATTTTTGTGTTGAGGACGGGCCTAGCGAGCGACCGGCTTGCCTTTGCAGTGCCCTGGCTCTGAGCGCCAGACCACCGGCTCCCAGTACTCGTCATGTTCCGCCTGCTGCTTGCGCTCGTGAAGGAGCTTGGCGGCGACGTGGTAGACCATGCCGTCCGCCACCTCCAACGTCATCTGGCGCGCCTGGCGGCGCTTGGCAAACCGGGTGTGCTTGATCCGAAGCTCACGGCTGGGAATCAGGTCACTGACCAGCAGCTCGTATTCACCCGGCGGCAGGTATTGAAAGCCGCGCATGATGCCGCCGCTGTTATTAACGTTGATCCCCATGAGGTAGGCCGGATAGAGATTGAACTCGTGCGGCGGGGGGTCATACAGCGACAGCGTGCCGCAGGGAGAGCGGTCATCATCCGATCCGGGCGGTGCGCCCAGGATCAGGTCTTCCGGTGGCCCATCGTCCTCAGGCATCGAAAGCGCGAGTTCAACCCGCGGCAGCTGCCATTTCTGCAGCGGCGCGGTCAGCGTTTCGCGACGGTTGCCGCGGGCGACGATCAGGGTCACGGGGTCGTTGGCCGGGATCTGCTGAAGCATGTTGGAAACCCGATCAACCGCTCGCGAGACCCCTTTGTCATCCTGGCCGAGGCCGAGCAACGGTTCGGTGTTCATGGACACAATCCGATCACCGGCCCGCAGCCCCATAGCGGCGGCCGTGCTGCCGGGCGTCACCGCCACCACGGGCAGGCCCAGCGAATCGATGTCGGAGCTGCGGGTATCGCCGTAGATCACGCCCAGATTGATCAGCGCTTCCGGCTGCTGGCTGAAGACCACATCCAGGTCTTCGCCGTCGAACAGCGGGTCCTGTGCCAGGGAGATCAGCATGGTGCGGATCGCCTGGTTGATTCGCTCGTTGCGGGGGTCACCGCCGCCGCTCTGGGCCGGAAGGATGCTCGGCCAGCTCAGTATCGCGGCAAGCGTGAGGGCAACGGCTGCTGGGCGCTGGGCACTCATACGCTGCCGGCCCCGGGCGTTGTGTCGTAGATGCTCACAAGATTTGCCATCAGGTCAACTCGCCGCTGCCACAGCCGGGCCAGCGTCTCTTCCGGCTCGTTGCGGGCGTAGGCCTGGGCCAGAGCCTGATCGAGCACAATCAGCTGGGCTTGCTGCGTCCGGACCAGCTGCTGCTGCGTGCTGGCCAGGCGGGCAAACTCACTGCGCTGCTCCCTCAGGGCCCGCTCGAGTTGTTCGGTGCGCTCCATCAGCGCCAGCAGCTCCGGAGCACTGACCGACGCTACCTCAACCGGCGGCACGGCGCTTCGCTGACCCAGCACAATGCCCAGGCTCAGGGCCATGACCAGCGCCGCCGCGACGGCACCAGCGGCCAGCCAGCCGTTGCGCGCAGCGCGTCGCTGCTGTCGATGCAGCGCGCTTTCGACGATGCGCGGCCATAGGTGCGCGGGCGGTTCGCGTTCGGGCAGGCTGTGCAGCCACTGCTGGATGCGGGGTTCTTCTGATGTACTCATGGTTCGAAGTCTTGCTGGTTGGTCGGTTCTATGGGGGATTGATCGGGCGCCGGGTCGACCGAAAGCAGCGCCTTGAGCTGCTTGCGGGCCCGAAAGAGCACCGATTTGGAGAAACTCTCGGTCTGATCGAAGGCGGCGGCGATCTCCCGGTGGGTCATGCCCTCGAGGTCATGCATCAGGACCACGGCTCGGGCCTGCGGCGAAAGCTGTGCCAGGAGCTTCTCGGCGTCATGTGTGGCCGCTGGCCTCACCTCCGCGCCGGCGTCCGCCCAGGTGTTTTCGATCTGCTCCGCCGTATCCATCGGGACGTGCCATTTGCGCCGATTCAGGTGGTTGATGGTGGTATTGAAGGTGATCTGGCGAACCCAGGCCCACAGGGGCGCTGGGCCCCGATAACGGTGGATTTTGCTGATCACCTTCACGAAAGTGTCGTGCACGATGTCTTCGGCCACGGCGGCGCTACCGGCCATCCGATAGGCCACGTTGTAACAGGGTTTGGCAAATAGCTGATAAATCGCTGCCATTGCGTCCGTATCACCTCGTTGAGCCCGCCGTACCGTCAGATCATCTACAGCGGTCGCAAAAGTTGGCTTTTTTTCGATGTCTTGTTGGACCAATGAGTGGCCAAATTCGTTGCGCCGACGCATTTTGACCTTTTCCTTTCGTCGGTCCAACCTCGGCGCCGGTCAACCCGCCCTGTGCAGATGCGGCTGCTACGCTATGATATAAGGTCAATCTGTCGTCGGTGGGACGCCCGGTGAAGCATGTTTTACTCGTCAACCCATCCGCAGAACAGAAGAAAGGGGTCATCAGCCGGTTACAGCAGGCCGGTTATCACGTTGCTACCTGCGAGACGTTCCAGGAAGCACTGATCGCGTTGGCGACCGCCGCGAGAGGCGGGCCGCCGATCGACGGTCTGGTTGTGGGATGGCCAAATGGCGCTGACGCCGCCTCTCAGTCTTTCTTCAACGCTCTGGCGGATTCCAGGCACCTCCAACGGGTGGTGCTGGTGGTGGCTGATGAGATGGCTTCCATGGCGGTCGCATGGCTCAAGCAGCGGCGCCGCTCGGCGCTCCTGCTGTGGAGCGACTGCGCCGAAATCCCTGACGCGATGAAGAAGCTGCTGGAGCCCTACCGGCCGCAGCAGGTCAATTATCTGGATCTCCTGGCGGAACACCACCTGCGCGTGCTGTTCGTCGACGACTCGCCGACTGTGCGGGTTGCATTCCGGCGGATGCTGATGAAATACGGCTTTCTGGTGAGCACCGCCTCGAGCGCGCTGGAGGGGTACCGGATGGCGCTGCGCGAGCCTTTTGATCTGGCGATCGTCGACTATTTCATGCCGGCTCAGAACGGGGTCGCGCTGGTCCGCAAGCTGCGCGCGGATCCCAATACGGCCCACATTGTGACGGCCGTGATCACCGGGACCTATTCGGACACGGTGATCAACGAGGCGCTGGCCGCGGGCGCCAGCGAGTGCATCTTCAAGTCCGAGGCGCGCGAGCTGTTCCTGGCCCGGATCGGTTCGCTGGCCCGCAACATCATCGACCGTAAATCCATCGACCGCGAAAAGCGGCAGCTGGAAGGCATCCTGCACTCGGTGGGTGACGGCGTCTACGGCGTCGACGAGCGCGGTTTTATCCAGTTCATCAATCCGGCCGCACGCGACATCCTGCAGTTTGAGGCGGAGGACGAGCTCGTCGGACGCAGCGCCTACGAAGGGTTTCACAACCGCTTCGAGGACGGTGAAAAGATGGCCCGGGAGTCGTGTTTCCTGAGCCAGTGTTACCGCACCGGCAACCAGATCACCGGCTGGCAGACGACGTTCTGGTCGCGCCAGGGTCGCGCGATCCCGGTGGAGTGCACCGTATTTCCGCTGGAGATCGGTGGGCGACGAAAAGGATCCGTGGTGGCATTCCGCGACGTGTCAGCCCGCAAGCAGCTGGAAGAAGAGCTGCGCTGGCAGGCGACCCACGATGATTTGACCAAGCTGCACAACCGGTCGCATTTCGAACATGAGCTTGAGCAGGAGCTGAACCGCCTGCGCCGGGTCGACGGCGTCAGCGCACTGTTGTTTGTCGATCTGGACCGCTTCAAGTACATCAACGACACCGCGGGCCATTCCGCCGGCGATCAGCTGCTGATTGAGGTCGCCGAGCGGCTCACCGAACGGCTGCGGGCCACCGACTCGCTGGCGCGTATGGGCGGTGATGAGTACGCGGTGATCCTGCGCAACGTCCGTGCTGACAGCATTTACTCCGCGGCGGACAACTTCCGGCGGTCGCTGGCGGAGATGCCTTTTCACTACGCCGGCAAACAGTATTCGATCAGCGCAACCGTCGGCGTAGCGCTGATGGACGCCTCGACGCCCTCGCTGTCGGAGGTGATGGCCAACGCGGATATCGCTTGCCACGTGGCCAAAAACGGCGGGCGCAACCAGGTGCATGTCTTCTCAGCTGACGCTGACCAGAAGGCGGCCATGGACCTTGAGCTCGGCTGGTCAGCGCGCCTGCGCAAGGCGCTGACCGAAGATGAATTCGAGCTGCGGTTCCAGCCGATGCTGGACGCCAGCGCGGTGGATTTCGACGCGCTGCCCAGCGAAGAAGGGCGGCTGTGGCAGGAGAACAATCCGGCGCTGACCGGGTCGGTCGCCAGCTATGAGGTGCTGCTGCGGCTGCGCGACTCCGAAGGCAACATGATCTCGCCGGAGGCCTTTTTGCCCACCGCTGAACGCTTCAACATGATGGTCGACATCGATCGGTGGGTGATCGACAACGCGTTTGCCCAGCTCGCTCAGCTCTCGCAGCAAGGCAGGCTCGTTCGTCTATCAATCAATCTGTCCGAGCAGTTTTTGCTCGACGAAGACTGTGTCCCGTACATTGCTTCCCGCCTGTCCGAGCATGTGCTGGACGCCAACCTGCTCACGTTTGAATTGACCGAGTCGCGGGCGATTTCCAATCTGTCTCGCACGGTTGAGGTGGTGGCGCAGCTGAAGGCCATGGGCTGTCGGATCGGGCTGGACGACTTCGGCACCGGCTTTGCCTCCTTCACCCACCTCAAGCGTCTCGACGTCGACTACCTCAAGGTGGACGGCAGCTATATGAAGTCGATGAGCCAAGACCCGATCAACGCCGCGGTGCTGGCGGCGATCGCGAAAATCGCCCACGCGCTGGGTAAACGCACGGTAGCAGAATGCGTCGAGTCAGCCCGCGAGGCGGGCGCCCTCAAGGGCAGCGGCATCGACATGCTCCAGGGGTACTTTGTCGCTCGACCTCAGACCGCACTGCACGTGCCCATCCGGCGCGACAACGTCACCTCCATCACCAAGGCGTTGTAATCCCACCGGCGAGCGCCGGTCAGAGTCTGTCCGCCAGCCGTTCCTCCACCGATTCCGGATAGTTGCCGGCTCGGCTCAGCATGCCGGGGACGGGCCGATTGAGCGCAGCGCCGAGCCAGCCTGCGGCATTGATGACCTGGTCCAGATCGACACCGCTGTCGCAGCCCATCCCGTCAGTCATGAACAGCAGATCCTCACTGGCGATATTGCCGGTGGCGCGAGGGGCAAACGGGCAACCGCCGACGCCACCGATGCTCGCGTCCAGGACCGGAACGCCTTCCTGCAGGGCCGCCGCGGCGTTGGCGTAGCCGGTATTGCGGGTGTTGTGAAAGTGTCCGCGGAGCTGGATCTGATCCGGTAAAACGCTGCGCACTTCCGCAAACAGCGCCCGTACCTGCACCGGGTTGGCAACGCCGATGGTGTCAGCCAGGGCGAGTTCCAGCGGTTCAGCGGCGGCGAGTTCGCGAGCGATGTCAACGACGCGCTGCGGGTCTACCGGACCGTCAAACGGGCAGCCGAAGGCAACGGAGATCGTGACCTGGGCGCGCAGGCCGGCAGCTCTGGCATCGCTGATTACTCGCTGACACACCTCGATGCTCTGCGTCACGGTCTGCTGCTGGTTGCGCACGCCAAAGCCATCACTGGCCACTGCCACTGCGCCGACTTCGTCGATGCGCCCGGTGGCCAGGGCTCGCTCGAGACCTTTGGCGTTCAGGACCAGACCGACGTAGCAGGCTTCGGAGTCCGGCAGACGGCTGCAGACCGCCTCCGCGTCAGCCATCTGGGGCACTACCTTCGGATGGACAAAACTCGCTACCTCAATCCGCCGGATGCCGGCCGCGAGTGCGCGCCGGATCAGCTCCAGCTTGTTGTCCGTTGAGAAGATGCCCGGTTCGTTCTGCAGTCCGTCACGCGGGCTGACCTCAACCAGCTCGAAGGTCGGCAGAATCATCCTTCCGGCTCTCGGGAGGGGGGTGCCTGGGGCCGCTCCGGCAGCCCGGGTCTGTCGCTCTTGCGCAGGCCGGCCGCAACGTCCAGCACGCAGCGGCCGCGCCGGCAGACCGCGGCCGGCGGTTCTTCGGTGCAGGCCGACTGGCAGACGCCGCAGGTGGCGGTGAACTCATCCTGCAGCCGGTAGATGCTGACAAAGCTGGTGCTGGCGATGGCGCTGGCGCAGTCAAACGGGCAATCGAGTCGAATCACTTCGCAGTCGTCGTCCACGCTGCAGTCGGTGGCACTGAGAAGCTCCGATTCCAGGGCCGTTTTTAAGCCGTCACACTCGGCGCTGCGTACCACGTTGTCGAGCGCTCCGGCGGGCGTGGGTTCCATCGGCAGCACCGGCTGCTGATTGGGCGCGGTCGCGATCAGCTGGGATGAGAACCAGGCCAGGATCGAGGTCATGGCCAGGGCCCCCAGCAGGACCCAGCTCATTCGGCTCATGGGGCGGCGCCGCCGGCCGCCGCGGCGTTCCTCGCCAGGTCGGGGAAGAGCGCTGCCAGCCCATCACTCGACGCGCTGCAGATCCCGCGTTCGGTGATCAGGCCGGTCACCAGCCGGGCTGGCGTCACGTCGAACGCGTCGTTGCGGACCGCGCTGCCGGCCGCCACGACGTCCACCTCGCCGGCCTGTCCTTGCCGGTCGACGCCCGCCACCCAGCGTATTTCGCTGCCGTCTCGCTGCTCGATCGGAATTTCGCTGAGGCCGTCGCTCAGGTCCCAGTCAATGGACGGCGACGGCGCGCAGACATAGAAAGGAATTTGGTTGTCGTGCGCCGCCAGAGCCTTGAGGTAGGTGCCGATCTTATTGCACACGTCACCGCTGGCAACGGTGCGATCGGTGCCCACCAGGCAAAGATCGACCAGACCGCGCTGCATCAGGTGCCCGCCGGCGTTGTCCACGATGACCGTGTGCGGCACGCCATGCGCGCCGAGTTCCCAGGCGGTCAGCGCCGCTCCCTGGTTTCTGGGGCGCGTTTCGTCGACCCACACGTGGATGTCAATCCCGGCGTCGAAGGCTTTGTAAATCGGTGCGGTGGCTGTGCCCCAGTCCAGCGTCGCCAGCGCGCCGGCGTTGCAATGAGTCAGAACGTTGACCGGGCCCGGCCGCCGTTCGGCAATCGCCTGGATCAGCGGAAGCCCATGGTCGCCGATGGCTGAACAGAGCGCTTCGTCTTCCCGGCAAATCTCCTGGCTGAGCGCCAGGGCCGCTTTCCCGCGCTGAGCCGGCGGCAGCGGTGTCAGGTGTTCCGTCATGCGAGCCACAGCCCAGGCCAGGTTGACGGCGGTGGGTCGCGCGTCAACCAGCAGGTCAGCCGCCGCGGCAAGCGCCGCGTCGGAAGGGTCGCGCCGCATTTCCAGCGCCAGGCCAAAAGCCGCCGTCGCGCCGATCAGCGGCGCGCCTCGAACCTGCATATCGGCTATGGCGCGCACCGCCGCTTCGAGGTTGGTCAGGTCGCAAAGCACAAACTCCCCGGGCAGCCGCGTCTGATCGATAATCCAGACCTGATCCCGGTCGGCGTCGTAACCGATCGTTGGCTGACGCTGGCCCTGATAGTTCATGGGGGTGCCGACTCCTCAGGCGGACTGTCGAGCTCCCCCTCAGCCGCCTTGAGGGACGCCTGCCAGGCAAGCTCACGCTGCCGCTGGGCCTCCTGCTCGGCCAGCAGCGGTGTCCATAGCAGGATGATCAGGCCCCCGATATTCAGCAGCGGCAGGGCCCCGACGAGCATCCACGTCATCACCGGCCGCCCGCGGTTGCGGGCGAGGAGCCCGAGCAGCGGCGGCAGCGCAACGCAGGTGCCCGCGACGATCATCAGCAGCTTGTCCGGTGTGAGTACCAGCATCAATTCATCATACGTGATCGCCCGTCAGCCGGGCCTGCGAGATACCCTTAGCGGCGTTGTTGTTTCCAAGGACCAAGGCTACCAGTGCCCGGTACCCGGCGTGCCTTTGACCGGCCCGACAATCTCGTTGGTCAGCCAGCCGCCGTAGAACCCGCCGGGCTGCGGCTGCACCGCCTCGCCGTCAACGCGACAGCTGACTCGGCCTGGGTAGAACGAGGGCCAGCCCGCAATTGTAGTAAATGCCGGCGTCGGATCCGGGTAGCACCAGCCGACGGGATGACCGGCGAGCGGCTCGCCGGCGGCGGTGAAGCTTCCAGCCAGCGCGTAGTAGCGGGCAGCGCCCTTCCACTCGCAAAAAGAACTGCCGGCGACGTGCTCGAGGAGGTCCCAGTGGACGTCGTCAGGCGGCAGGTAAAAGGTCGGCGGGCTGGCGGTTTCCAAAATTCTGACGCTGCCGCTGCTGCGGGCGAGCAGATGTTCGCCGTGAAAGACCTCAACCAGCCGCTCGTCAGGCCGCAGGGCCGGCGGCCGGGGATAATCCCAGACCGACTCCTGGCCCGGCTCCGGCGCGTCGGCAAAGTCAGGTCGCTGTTGTCCTCGATAGTGCCACATGCAATTGCTGCTCATTGGCTGGGCGGTCTGAACGACAGTCGGCCGCGCAGCGGTTTAACTTCAAGAAATAGCCTGCACCTGCGTCCTTGGCAAGTGAACAAACGTCTCAGGGGTTGCCGGCGTCGGCCATCGATTCGAGCTCACCCCAGCGGTCGGTCAGGTGTGCCAGTTCGACCTCCAGCGCTTTGATCTGTTCCCAGGCCTCGCTCTGTTGTTCCGCGGGCTGCTGGTAGAAAGCCGGCTCCGCGACCTGCTCCTGAAGCTCACTCAAAGACTGCTCCAGCGCTTCGATCTGATCGGGCAGGGCATCCAGCTCCCGCTGCAGTCGGTAGGTCAGCTTGCGCCTGGGTGGTGCCTTTTTGGGTTGTTCCGGCGCGTCCGGCTGCTGCTCCCGACCGCCGCCCGGGCTGTCCGCCTCGGCGAGCCGCTTGCGGTGCCGCAGCCAGTCGCTGTAGCCCCCGACGTACTCCCGGATCATGCCGTCAGCCTCGAAGACCAGCACCCGATCCACCACGTTGTCGAGAAACTCCCGGTCGTGGCTGACCACAATCAGGGTCCCTTCAAACGCGCGCAGCCGGCTCTCCAGCGCGTCCAGCATCTCAACGTCCAGGTCGTTCGTCGGCTCGTCCAGCACCAGCAGGTTGGCGGCGCGGGTAAAAATCTGGGCCAGCAGGACCCGGTTGCGTTCACCGCCGGAGAGGACCTTGACGGGCGTCATCGCCCGCTTGGCGCTGAACAGGAAATCCACCATGTAGCCAACGACGTGGCGGTCTTTGCCGTTTAGCTTGATGTACTCCTGGCCGGCGCCGACGGTTTCGGCCACGGTTTTCTCAGGATCCAGCGCGCTGCGGTGCTGGTCGAAGTAACCGGGCTTGAGGTTCGTTCCCAGCTTAACGCTCCCGGTCTGCGGCGTGAGCTCGCCCAGCATCAGCTTCAGGAGCGTGCTTTTGCCGACCCCGTTATTTCCGATCAGACCGATGCGATCGCCGCGCTGAAGCTTGAGGTCAAAGTCTCGCACCAGATGGAGATCGCCGTAGCGGAAGTTGACGTTCTTGGCCGTGATGACCTTCCGGCCGGAAAGCTCTGCTTCGCTGATATGCACCTTGGCCTTGCCCTGGCGCTTGACCCGCCCAGCGCGCTCCTCGCGCATTGCCTCCAGGGCTCGAACCCGGCCCTCGTTGCGGGTGCGCCGCGCCTTGATGCCCTGGCGGATCCAGGCTTCTTCCTGGGCCAACTTCTTGTCGAACTCAGCGTTGTGTTTGTCCTCGTCCTGCCAGGCTTTCCGGCGGGACGCCAGAAAATCGCGATAGTTGCCAGGCCAGCTGTTGATGATGCCGCGATCGAGCTCGGCGATGCGGCTGGAAAGCCGACTGACAAACGCCCGGTCGTGCGAGATGAACAGTACGGCCCCGGGATACGCTCGAATCTCGTTTTCCAGCCATTCGATGGTCGAGATATCCAGGTGGTTGGTGGGTTCGTCCAGCAGCAGGAGGTCCGGGCGCGACACCAGCGCCTGGCCCAGGCTGACCCGCCGCCGCCAGCCGCCCGACAGCTGCGACATCTCCAGCTCCGCCGGCAGGTCGAGCTGACTGATCGTTGTGTCGACGGCCTGATCGATATTCCATCCGGCGCCGGCTTCGATACGACGCTGCATCGCCTCCAGCTCCCGCAGCGTGTGTTTGTCCTGCGGTTGGTCCGACAGGTGCTGGTATTGTTTGATCAGCGCCTCGTGATCGGCCATCCCAGACCGGACGAAGTCGCGGACCCGCGTCTGGCTTCCTTCCGCCAGATCCTGGCGGAGCTGGGTGACCCGCAGGCCACCCTTACGCACGATCTCGCCCCCGTCCGGCTCGATTTCCCCCGTGATCAGTTTGAGCAGCGTCGACTTGCCTGCGCCGTTCCGGCCCAGGAGACAGACTCGCTCGTCAGCTTCGATGGAGAAGTTGACGCCGGTCAGCAGCTTCAGCTCACCGATCTCCAGGGTGACCTCATCGAAGCGGACCAGCGTCATGCCGCGTCCCTTAGCTGCTCTGCGACCGCGCGCGCTTCCCGGCTGATCTGATTCAACATGCCGCGGGTCGAGACTCGGAATCCACAGAAATAGAGTCCGGGCAAAACTTCGGTACCGCTGGTCTGGGGCGCCCCGGCGCCATTGAGCTGATTGGCCAGTGCGGGCATCAGCTCATGGAGCCTCGGCCGATAGCCGGTAGCCAGCACCAGCCCGTCATAGCGGCGGCGGCTGCCGTCGACGAAGTGAACCTCGCTGCCGCTGACCGACTCGATCCCTGGCCGGACCTTAATGGCGCCGCTGCGGATCGCGTCGATCGTGCCGACGTCGATCAGCGGCACGCGCTGATGCTGGTCGATCTGGCAGTGGGCGCTGTAGGGGAGGGGGTTCAGGCCGTAGCGGGGGAGATCACCATACAGCCGGTCCAGGGTGCGGCGATTCATTTTTTCGGCGACCCGATCGGGAATCAGGCGGCTGAGACGGGAGATAGTGTTCAGCGGCAAGCCGTAAAGCTCGCGCGGTACCACGTTCAGGGGCCCTCGTACCGAGATTTCCACCTGTCTCCCAGCTTCGGCGAGGTCCAACGCAATTTCCGCGCCCGTATTGCCGATACCGACCACCAGATTGGCCGGGCCAGGTACGCTGTCTGGGTTTCGGTAATTCACCGCATGCATCACCTTAGGTCCCTCATCGAACGTTGACGGCTTTGACGACGTGGGCAGCAACGCCGGCGTCTGAGGGCAGCGATTGTAGCCGGTACAGATCACAACCTGCCGGGCCTGAATCGAGCCCTCGCCCGTCTCCAGCAGCCAGCCCTGCGGAACCGGTTCCAGGTTTTTGAGCGAGCAGCCAAAACGCGGTTCAAGCTCGAAGTGTCGTGCGTAGGTTTCGAGGTAGGCCACAACCTGTTGGCGGCTGGGATAGCGCGGTGTCCCCCGCGGAAAGCTGAGAAACGGCAGGCACGAGTCGCTGGCGGGCGTATGCAGGTGCAGCCGCTCGTAGTGTTCGTGCCAGCGCTGACCCACGCCGTGTGACGCCTCGATTAGCAGAAACGGCAGACCGAGTCGGCGCAAACTGGCCCCCACCGCCAGCCCCGCGGGTCCCGCGCCGACAATCACCGTGTGCTGCTGTTCGGGTGGATGCGCCATAAGAGGTGGACACTAGGGGCGGGTGTCGCGCGCCGAGCAAAGGATCGAGCGCCACGCGGGTAAACCCGCCTGCATCGTCTTAGAGCACCGTGGCAATCTCGAGTCGTACGGGCTGGGTTTGGTTGTTGGCGACCGGCTCCGACAGCGCTTCCAAATCGCCGGGCTGCGCCGTCGCGTTGCCGGTCTTCGAGATTCTCGCGCCGACGACAACCTCGGGGAACGCCGCCAGGTTCATCGCCGGCATCATCGCCATACTCGAGTCGAGCTTGACCGAAGTCGGCAGGTCCGCGGCCGTCAGCCGCTGGATCGCGAGCGGCATCGGCGGGCCGTTGTGTGCCCTGGCGAACACAAACAGCACGTCGTTGGGGGTTACGCGGGAGGCCAGCTCCGGGGCGAGCGAAATTTCCACGGTCAGCTGAGCCGCGCCGTCCGATTGAGTCGGAGATGTTGCTGCAGCGTTGGGACTCGGTGTAGCCGCGACCGCCGCTGGGCTGGAAGGCTCACGGCCCAGCGCCTGCTCCACCTGGGCGATCTGTTCGGCGATCTGTTGGGCGCCGTCGCTGCCTGGTTCCAGCTGCGCGGCAAGCGCCTGCCAGCGTTCCAGCGCGCGTTCGTAGTTGCCCAGGTTGAAGGCATCCAGCCCCTGAAGCCACAGGCCTTTCTGCAGCGTCGGGTCCTGCGCCATGGCTTTGGCTAGCGCGTCGCGAGCCTCCTGCGGCAGGGTGGGTTCACCGCTCTGGAACGCCAGCGCCTCGGCCAGTTCAATCAGGATCACCGGCTGATCGGGCACCAGCTCCAGCGCCCGACGGAACGCGTCCGCGGCCTCGGCGTAGCGATCCATGGCGCGATAAGAGCGACCCATGAGAAACCAGCCGTCGACGTCTTCCGGATTCTGGGCCAGCCTGGCGGCGAGCTGGGTGACCGCACTGGCGAGCTCCGGCGCTCCGGGCTGTTCGCCACCCTGACCGCCCGCACCTGAGCTTCCGGCTACCGGCACGCCCAGCTCGATGGCCCGGGGATCGCCGATTTGTAGATACATCACCACGGCAAAAACCGGTGCCGCAACCAGTAGCAGCACGCCGGCCGCCACCGATCTGGGCGTTTGCTGCTGGGGTTCGACCGCCTCCAGCAAACTGCCCGCGATGGCCTGTTTGCGCTCTGCGTAGTCCGACTCCTCGAGGTGTCCGTCGCGGAAGGCTTCCTCCAGCGACTTGAGCCGCCGCCTGGCGTCGACCGCCGCTTCGGACACGTCTGGTGCACCGCCGCGCAGGAGCCCGGGAACCACAAACGCCAGGGCTGCGGCCAGCATCACGCATGCGCTGATCCAAAACGCGGTCATCGGTTTTTGCCCTCACGCTCCGCTTCAAGCTTCGCCAGCTCTCGATCGAGCTCTTCCTGATCCGGATCGGCGAGCACCTGTGCCGGCAGAGCGCGCCGCCGCCGCAGGTTAAAAACCAGCGCCATACCCCCGATCAAAACCAGCACCAGGGGCCCAAACCATAGTCCCCAGGTGGCGGGTTTAACCGGCGGTCGATACAGCACAAAATCGCCGTAGCGTTCGGCAAGAAACGACTTGATTTGGTCGTTGCTCTGGCCGGCCACCATCATTTCGAGCACCTGATCCCGCAGGTCTTTTGCCAGCGTCGCGTCAGAGTCGGCCAGATTCTGGTTCTGACAGACCAGGCAGCGCAGCTCCTCGATCAGCGCCCAGTAGCGCTCCTCCTGCGCGGGAGACTCAAAGTCTTGCGGGTCGATCGCCAGCAGCGGGCCGCTGAGCAGCAGGCTGAGGGACAGGAACGCCGCGCGCAGCGACGCAGACAGAGGGCTTTTCGGCACCGTCAAGACTCCGGTTCGCCGGTCAGCAGTGGTGCAAAAGTCTCGGCGAAAATCTCGGCGTCGAGCGGGCCGACGTGTTTGGCCAGCACCGTGCCGTCCGCACCGATCAGAAAAGTCTCGGGCGCGCCGTAGACGCCAAAATCGATACCGGTGCGACCACTGGGATCATAGAGGTTGGCCCGATAGGGGTTGCCGAAGTACTGCAGCCACCGTTTGGCCTCTCCCGCCTCGTCCTTCCAGTTCAGGCCGTAGACGGGCAGCTCGCCGCGCTCCGCCACCTCGGTGATGTAGGGATGCTCAACCTGGCAGGCGGGGCACCAGCTGCCCCAGACATTCAGCAGATAGCGGGTCCCCAGCAGGTCATCGCGGGTCAGCCGCTGCTCCGGATCGGCCAGCAGCGGCAGGTCGAAGGCCGGCGCAGGCTTGGCGATCAGCGGCGAGGGGACCAGCGTTGGGTCTTTGCCGATGCCGCTCTTGAGGAGCACGCCGAGGGCCAGAAAGGCCAGCAGAGGCAGGAGCAGGGTAAGCTTCATGCCGTTGCCGGCGCCTCGTCACCCGGCCGGACGGATTCAGCCTCATCCTGCGCGGCCGCCCGCGCTTTGCGCGCCGCCGCGGCTTCGCGGAAATAGCGCTGATCGGATGCGGCCAGCATTCCGCCCGCCATCATCATTAGGGCACCCAGCCAGATCCACCGGATAAACGGCTTGAAGTAGACCCGGACGGCCCAGCTGCCGGCCTCGTCCAGCGGTTCGCCGAGCGAGACATAGAGATCGCGCGTCAGCCCGGGGTCGATGGCCGCTTCGGTCATAATCTGACCGCCGCGGGAATAGCCGCGCTTCTCCGGCCGGAGCTCGGCGATGACCTCACCACCGCGGCTGACGCTGAAAACGCCCTGGTCGGCCTGATAGTTGGGCCCGTCAACGCGGTTGACCCCAAGAAACTGAAAGTCGAAGCCGTTCGCCTCAAACGACTCGCCAGGCTTCATCGCCACGTCCTTTTCGATGCCCCGTGTCTCTACCATGGTCACACCGACTAAGAAAACGCCGACGCCGAGGTGCGCCAGCAGCATCCCGAGCGCCGCCCGAGACATCCGCGGCATGCCGAGCCAGCGAGACTTCGCGCTGCGATTGACGTGAAGCAGATACTTGATGGTCATCGCCATCACCCAGATGCCCCCGGCAAGTCCAAGGACGCCGCGCAGGCTGAAGTTCTGCCAGACAATCCAGGGCGCCGCGCCGGCAACGATCGACACCGCCAGGAGGGGCAGGCTATCGCGTACCAGCCGACCCGCGTTGTCGCTGCGCCAGCGGGTGAAAGGCCCGTAAGGCATCAGCAGAATGATCGGCGCCATCAGAATAAAAAACATCAGGCCGAAATACGGTGGCCCAACGCTGATCTTGCCCCAGCCGGCAGCTTCCGCGATCAGCGGATAGAGCGTGCCCACCAGCACCATGGCAGCGGAACCCGCCATGAAAAGATTGTTGGTGAGCAGCGCCGTCTCGCGCGATACCGGGGAGAATTGGCCGCCGGTGGCAATCCCCGGCGCCCGGATGGCGTAAAGCAGCAGCGCGCCGCCGCACAGCACGAACAGAAAACCGAGGATAAACATCCCCCGCTCCGGATCACTCGCGAACGCGTGAACCGACGTGAGCACGCCCGAGCGCACAAGAAAGGTCCCCAGCAGACTCAGGCTGAAGGCGGAAATCGCCAGCAGGATGGTCCAGCTTTTGAAAGCGCCTCGTTTGTCGGTCACGGCCTGAGAGTGGATCAGGGCGGTGCCGGCCAGCCAAGGCATAAACGACGCGTTTTCCACCGGATCCCAGAACCACCAGCCGCCCCAGCCGAGCTCGTAGTAAGCCCACCAGCTGCCGAGCGCAATGCCGATGGTCAGAAACGCCCAGGCAACGTTGGTCCAGGGTCGGGACCAGCGAACCCAGCGGCTGTCGACGCGGCCCTCTAGCAGCGCAGCGATCGCAAACGCAAAGGCCACCGAGAAGCCCACGTAGCCGACGTACAGCATCGGCGGGTGAATAATGAGGCCCGGGTCCTGGAGCAGCGGATTGAGATCGTTGCCGTCCGGCAGCGCGGGCACGTGCCGGAGGAATGGATTAGAGGTGAGCAGCGTAAACAGCAGAAAGCCAACGCTGATCCAGCCCATCACGCCGATGACGCGAGCGATAAAACCCTCTGGCTGGGAGCGGCTGAACAGCGCCACCGCCACGGTCCACACGGCCAGGATCCATACCCAAAGCAGGAGGGATCCTTCGTGGGCGCCCCACACCGCCGATACGCGATACGGGATTGGCAGCAGCAGGTTAGAGTTTTGCGCCACGTAAACCACAGAAAAATCCTGAGTCACGAATGCGTAGGTGAGAATCGCCAGTGCGATGGTGACAAACGTTGCCTGGCCGAACGCGGCGGGCCGAGCGACGTTCATCCAGGTGGTTTTGCCCAGCTGGGCGCCGAAGATCGGCAGAGTGCCCTGGATCACCGCCATGGCCAGGGCCAGAATCAGCGCAAACTGTCCGAGCTCAGGAATCACCGTCGGCCTCCTTCGCTTCCTCAGCCTTCTTCAGCGCGTCAGCGACCTCGGGCGGCATGTAGGTCTCATCATGTTTGGCCAGCACTTCGCTGGCGACGAACACCTGTTCGCCGGACGGGCTGGTGGACAGCGCACCCTGAGCGATGATGCCCTGGCCCTCACGAAACAGGTCGGGCAGGATGCCTTCGAACTCAACCGGCACGCTTTGGTTGTAATCGGTGAGGACAAAGCGGACCTTCAGGTCGCCCGGAGTGCGGCTGACCGATCCGTCCAGCACCATGCCGCCCAGGCGGAAGTTGCTGCCGCTCGGGACCTCGCCGGCGTGCACCTCCGCGGGAGAAAAGAAAAACAGCATGTTGTCGTTCAGTGCGGTCAGCGCCAGCGCGACAGCGCCGGATACGCCGACGGCGATCGCCAGCACGGCATAGAGCCGCCGCTTCCGTGTCGGGGTCATGATTTGCTCCTGCGTCGGGCCAACGCCTGACGTTGCTTCAGCTCTCTCATCAATATCCTTTTCTTCACCATCGGGGCCGCCACTATCCATAGCAGGATCACCGTGAATACCGCGTAGGACCCCCAGACGAAGGTGCCATAACCGCCCATGGCAAAAAATGCCTGCCAATCCATCGACGGCGCCTCAGGCGGTGCTGCCCGGCATTTCGACCCCGATGGCCCGCTGGGCCCAGCGCTTGCTGCTCTCCTGCTCCAGCAGCATCACGCGAGCCCGCTGCAGGACGTTGAAGGCATAAAACAGCTTGGTCGCCAGCGCCATGGCCAGCAGCGGCCACAGCATGCTCGGATGGATGGCGTTTTCGCCCATGAGATTGACGGTCGAGCCCTGGTGGAGAGTGGCCCACCATTCTACCGAGAAGTGGATGATCGGAATATTCACCAGGCCGACCAGCGCCAGGATCGACGCGGCTCGTGCTGCGCTGCGACGATCCTCGATCGCCTGGTACAGGCCAATGACGCCGATGTAGATAAACAGCAGCACCAGCTCCGACGTCAGCCGGGCATCCCACACCCAGTAGCTGCCCCACATCGGCCGACCCCAGAGCGCGCCCGTCGCGAGCGTGATGGCGGTGAACGCAGCGCCAATGGGCGCGCTGGCCATCGCGACAATTTCGGCCACTTTGATTCGCCAGACAATCCCGACGACGCCGGACACGCACATGGCGACGTAGATAAACAAACTCATCCAGGCGCTGGGTACGTGAATGAAGATGATTCGATAGCTTTCACCCTGCTGATAGTCGGGCGGCGCCACGAAGAGTCCGCGGTAGAGACCCCAGCCGAGAACGATGGCGCACGCCACCGCCAGCCAGGGGATCAGCCGCCCGCTGAAGCGGTAGAAGTACTCGGGAGAGCCCAGCTTATGAAACCAGAGGGTAAGTCTATTCATGAAACACTGATCCTGAGGCCCGCAGCAATCGCAAACGGGGCCGTAGTCACCGCCAGCACCAGCATGGCAGCCAACAGGTAGAGACTGGCCGCGGGAGAAAAGCCCTCCAGCGATGCCGTAACGGCTGCGGTAGCAAAGATTATCACAGGTACATACAGCGGCAGCACCAGCAGCGACAGGAACATACCGCCGCGGCGCAGGCCCACACTTAACGAAACGCCGATTGCGCCAATGCTGCTCAAAATTGGGGTTCCGAGCAGCAATGACAAGGCCATGATGCTGATCGTCTCCGCCCTTAAACCATAGGCGACGGCCACCACGGGCGCCACCAGCACCACCGGCAGGCCGCTCACCAGCCAGTGGGCACCCACCTTGGCCAGCGCCAGCACCGGCAGGGGCCAGCGCGAGATGATCAGCTGATCCAGCGTGCCGTCTTCCAGATCGGCATAAAACAGCAGATTGAGCGACAGCAAACACGCCAGGAGGGAGATCACCCAGATCACCCCGGGAGCGATGGTCACCAGCAGATCCCGGTCCGGGCCTAGTCCCAGCGGAAACAGCGTTGCGACCATCAGTAGAAACAGCACCGGCGCCAGCATCTCTGACCGGCGCCGCAGCGCCAGGCGCAGATCGCGCGCCAGCAGCGCGAGCACGGCACGGGGCAGGCTCATGGGGTCCACCCGTCGATCTCGAGCTCCCGATGATTGCTGACCTGGGGCACGAAGGTGCCGTGACTCGTCATGAGCGCCCGCCCGTCTTCGCTGATATGGCGTTGGAGCAGGCGGTCCACCAGCGTGATTCCCTCGGCATCGAGGTTGCTGTAGGGCTCATCGAGAAACCAAATGCGGGCCGGGCACAGCAGCAGTCTCGCCAGCGCCAGGCGTTTGCGCTGGCCTGCCGACATTCGACCGGCTTCGCTGTACTGGTAGCCGTCAAGGCCGCAGGCATTGAGCGCACCCTGGACGGTGACGTCATCCCGCCGGCCCAGGAAGTCGGCGTAGAAATTCAGGTTTTCCGCGCAGGTGAGATTGTCCTTGAGCCCTAGGTTATGGCCCAGGTATTGAAACTGAATCTGGCAGCGCGGGTCCTTAGGATCGAAGCGTTCGTCGTCCAGCGTCACCTCAAAAGGTTCCTGGGCGGGGACCAGCCCGGAGAGCAGGCGAATCAGAGTCGACTTGCCGGAGCCGTTTTCGCCGCGGATCAGTACAACCTCTCCCGCGTCCACGGTGAGCTGGACGTCCCGCAAGATGGTCAGCTGATTGCGCTGAAAGAAAAGGGATTGAACCTGCAGCAATGTTTTACGAGCCCCCGCCGGGGCCGCAATGCTAGCAGGCTGGCCGACCGGTTTCATCATCTTCACGAGATTGGTAGATAATGCGCCGCGACTTTGGTGAAAGGAACGGGTAAATGGCCCAGTACGACTACGATTTGTTTGTCATTGGCGCCGGCTCTGGGGGCGTACGCGCAAGCCGGATCTCCGCGGGCTTCGGTGCCCGGGTCGGCGTTTGTGAGGAAAGCCGTGTCGGCGGAACCTGCGTGATCCGCGGCTGCGTTCCCAAGAAGCTGATGGTCTACGCGGCGCATTTTCATGAAGACTTTGAGGATGCCCGGGGCTTCGGATGGACCGTCGGCGAAAATCGCTTCGACTGGCCGACCTTGATCGCCAACAAAGACCGAGAGATCGATCGCCTCAACGGCGTGTACAAATCGTTGCTGAGCAACGCCGGTGTCGACTTAATCGAAACCCGCGGCGAGCTGGTCGACGCCCATACCGTCCGGCTCGGCGACAAACAGGTCACTGCCGACAAAATTTTGCTGGCCGTTGGGGGCTGGCCCTCAGCGCCCGCGTTCCCGGGCGTTGAGCTGGGCATCACCTCCAACGAGGTCTTTCACCTTCCGACTCAACCCAAGCGGATCGTTATTTATGGCGGCGGCTACATCGCCGTGGAGTTTGCCGGCATCTTTCAGGGCATGGGCAGCCAGGTCACGCAGGTATATCGGGGCCCAAGCCTGCTGCGCGGCTTTGACTCAGATGTCCGCGACACGCTGACCGCGGAGATCCAGAAGAAAGGCATCAACGTGGCGCTCGACCGGACCATCAGCCGGGCAGAGAAGCTCGACGGCGCGCTTCGCATCACGCTGGATGACGGCACGACCATCGAGGCTGACGCGCTGCTGCTCGCCACGGGACGGGCGCCGAAGATCAGTCACCTGGGGCTGGAACGGGTTGGCGTGGAGACCGATTCTGACGGGGCGGTAGTCGTCGACGACTACTCGCAAACCTCCGTGGAAAATATCTTTGCGGTCGGCGACGTCACCAACCGGGTCAATCTGACGCCCGTTGCGCTCATGGAGGGGCAGGCCTTCGCGCAAACCCAGTTCGGCAATCTGCCGACCCCGGTCGACCACCACTACATACCGTCTGCCGTCTTCAGCCAGCCGCCTGTCGGTTCGGTGGGACTCACCGAGGACGAAGCCCGGTCTGAATATGGTGACATCGAGGTCTACCAGTCGAGCTTTCGACCGATGAAGCACACGCTGTCGGGGCGCGATGAGCGAACCATGATGAAACTGATTGTCGCTGCCGATAGTCAACAGGTGGTAGGCCTACATATCGTGGGCCTTGACGCAGCGGAAATGCTGCAGGGCTTTTCGGTGGCGATCAAGATGGGTGCCACCAAAGCCCAGTTCGACGCCACCATCGGTATTCATCCGACGGCGGCGGAGGAACTGGTCACCATGCGAACGCCGCGCGACTGAGCGCCGGGCAAAACGCCGGCCAGCTGCCATACTAAAACCGTCGGTGCGGCAAACGTAACGGAGAAAGGATGACTCGGAAAATTGGTTTGCTCAACGGCCTGCTGGCGGTGGTCACATCGCTTGCAGCCGCCAGCGCGGCAGCGCGCGACCCGGTCGAACCGGAGGTGATGCCGGGCCGTTATATCGTCGAATTCAGCGACCCGCCCGTGGCGCTGTTTGACGGACGCCGCGCGGCGGACGGCACCTGGCTGATGGCGCCAACCCGCGCCAAAAGCGGACCGCTCGAGCCCGAGGCCGGGAACGTCAAAGAATACCGGGCATACCTGGAGCGGGAGTCGACCAAGGCGATGGCGGACGGTGAGCTCCGCCTCGCGCGCGAGCTGCGTCCCCGCTACCGCTACGACCTGCTGACCAACGGCGTTTCGCTGGACCTTTCGGCCGACGAAGCCGCTGAGCTGGCGGTGGTCGACGGCGTCAAGCGTGTCTATCCGGCGAAGATCCAACGACCCAGCACCGACTCCGGACCGGTTTGGATCGGCGCACCGGAAGCCTGGGGTGCCTCCGGCACGATGGGCGAGGGCGTGGTGGTCGGCGTGATCGACTCCGGCGTCAACTGGGACCACCCGGCTTTTGCGGACGTTGGCGGTGACGGGTACGACCACGACAATCCTCGAGGGCGGCAATTTGGGCTTTGCGGCAACGCGCAGGTGCGCTGCAACGACAAGCTCATCGGGGTGTATGACTTCACGCAGGAAGGCGCCCGCCTGGGTCAGGATACCGACGGCCACGGCACCCACGTCGCGAGCACCGCGGTCGGCAACGTGCGCACGTCCAACGTTGTGGGCAACACCGCTTCCATCCAGCTGGACGTTTCGGGCGTGGCCCCGCACGCCAACCTGATTACCTATAAGGTCTGTCTGGCCGACGATCCGGCGACGCCGGAGGACGAGAACTTTTGTGTGCTCGACGCCATACTGGCCGCGCTTGAGCAGATTGTGGTGGATCAGGTGCCCGTCGTGAATTATTCGATCGGCGGCAGCTCGTCCAACCCCTGGGGGGACTCGGACACCCGAGCGATGCTGGCGGCCCGCGCTGCGGGCACGCTGATAGTCACTTCCGCCGGCAACAGCGGCAGCGAGCCGGGGACCATCACGTCGCCGGCCAACGCGCCGTGGATGCTAGCGGTCGCTAACTCGACGCATAACCGTCGTTTCCAGAACGTCCTCGACAGCATGACCGGCGGCAACGCCGCTCCGCCGCCGGATCTTGCCGGCGTTGGCTTCACCGGACCGTTTGGGCCGGTTCCCATCGTTTACGCCGGCGACTTTGGCAACGCGCTGTGTGGCTCAGGTGAGGCAGAGCTTCAGTCGTCCTGTGACGCTCACACGGGCCGCACCAATCCGTTTGCGCCCGGGACATTCAACGGTGAAATTGTGGTCTGCGATCGGGGCACTTATGGACGCATTGAAAAAGGCTTCAACGTCCGTGCGGCCGGGGCCGGCGGCTACGTCCTGGCCAACACGGCGGCGCAGGGTGAGTCGACGGTATCCGATGACCACTGTCTGCCGGCGACCCATCTGGGTCGGCGCGACGGTGATGAGCTTCGCGCCTGGCTCAACGCTGGCGGTGAGGAGCTGCGCGCCCGGATTGCAGGCCAGGGTGTGGTGGTTGACGACGCGCTCGGCGACCGCGTTTCCGCCAGCAGCTCGCGCGGGCCTGACGCGTTTGTCCCCGGCGTTATCAAGCCCGAGGTGGCGGCCCCCGGATCCAATATTCTGGCTGCCGGCCTGACGGGAAATACCTCTTCGTTCAAGAGTGGTACCTCCATGGCGTCGCCCCACGTGGCCGGCAGCGCCGCGCTTTTGCTCGGCGTGCGGCCTGACCTGACGCCGAGCCAGCTGCACTCGCTGCTCGTCAGCAGTGCGATTAACAACGGCATGATCGACAGCAACGGCACGTCTTTGGCTGACGCGTTTGACGTCGGCGCCGGCCGGGTCAATCCGGAGGAGGCCCTGCGAGCCGGCCTGACGTTCGACATCACGCGACGAGATTTTGATCTCGCCGACCCCGGCCTGGGCGGTGACCCCGGCAGTCTGAACCTGCCGATGCTGGCCAGCAGCCGCTGTGTCGGCAGCTGCAGCTTTGTCCGTACCGTGCAGGCGCTCGACGGCGGGCAGTGGTCGGCGAGAGTGGTCAGCGACGATGGCGTAACCGGGCAGGTCACACCCGCCAGCTTCAGCCTGGCCGCTGGCGAAAGCCAGAGCCTCAACATCGAGCTCGACGTGTCCGGGGCCGGGAGCATCGGCGAATCGGTTACGGGGCTGGTGGTCCTGAGCTCGTCGGAAGCGGACGTGGCGGCGCAGCGTATCGTCTTCCAGCTGACGGCCGCCGCGGGCGATCTGCCGGAGGTGTTTCGAATCAGCACGCCATCCAATCGCGGCTCGGAGCAGGTCGACCTGGCGGGGCTGATCGCGTTGCCTCAGGCCCGCTTCGACACGCTTGCGCTGGACCGGGCCAACGTCTTGAATCGATCCCTTGCGGCTGACAATACCAACAGCGACCCCTACGACAACGTCGTGCAGGGGGCCTTCTTTGTGACTCGAACGGTGAACGAAGCGGGCACGCTGCTGTACGCGCAGACCGGTGCGGACAACCCCGCCACCGATCTGGACCTGTTTGTGGGTCGGGACCTCAACGGCAACGCGCGACCTGATGCGGAAGAGGAGATCTGTCGCAGCACCTCACCAACCGCCGTCGAAGTCTGCCTGACGATGATCGACGAGCCCGGCCGCTATTGGATTTTGCTGCAGAACTGGCGGGCCAGCGAAACCGGCGCGATCGATGCAGTTTCGCTGACCGTGGCCGCGCCGACGCCGTCGTCCGACCGCTCGCTGGTCGCCACCGGCCCGGGCAACGTCGAGTTCCAGCAGTCGTTTCCGGTGCGCCTGACGTGGGACCAAGGTCAGATGGTACCCGGTGAACTGTGGGTGGGCGCTTTGCTGCCCCGCGCCGCAGACAATCTGCCCCCGCTGGGCGTGATACCCGTGGCGCTGAGCCGGCTTAGCGACGGCAGCGGCGGCTCGTCGGGCAGTCCTGATCTGCTGACCCGGGAGCCTCTGCTGCTGCAACCGGATCAATCGACGGAGCTAACGCTGGCACCTCACCAGGGGCACGCCCGCCTGTTTATCGACGTGCCGGCCAGCGCCACCGAGCTGACGCTCGATCTTGAAGCGCCGGGTGATATTCAGTGGGAACTGCGAAGCCAGGCGAGGGCATTTGATCCGCCGTCGGTGGTTCCGGCTGACAGCGCCGCCCAGGTGGTGGCGAGCGGCAGCGGCGGCGGTCGAACGGTGGCACCCGTCACGGCCGGGCGGTATTACCTCGTGCCCATCAACCAAAGTGGAAGCCATCAGCGCATGACCGTCAGCATGGCGATGGAGCGGCAGCCGCCCCAGCAGCTCGAGGGCGCCGGCGGTGACGCTGCCAACGGCCCGCTACCGGGTCTGTGGTTCAACCCGGCTCGCGACGGTGCCGGTTTCAATCTGAATCAGGTGGATAACCAGCTGATCCTCGAGTGGTACACCTACCTCGAAGACGGCACGCCCACTTGGTACCTGGCGCAAGGTCCCTATACGCCGGGTGACGATTTCTGGGAGGCTGACCTCAATCAATTCAGCTGGGATGGCGCGGCCGCGCGGCCGACTGTCGTTGGCGCCGTTTCCCTCACGTTCGAATCGGCACGCAACGCGATCTTTAATTTCCAGCTTCACGGGCGCAGCGGCAGTGAACCCTATCAGGTCATCATCAGTGATCTAAGCTGTGCCTCGAACGGCGCGACCGTGGCTCGTACCGGCCTGTGGTATGTCCCCGAGCTCCCGGGTTTTGGGTACTCCATCCTGAGCGCTGCGGGAGACCAGGTACACGTGAACTATCTCTACGGACCCACGGGCCTGCCTCGCTGGGTGCTGGGACAGGGCTCAGCGCAGGATGGGGCGCTATCGCTGGCGCAGTTCAGCGGCTTTTGCCCCAGCTGTGCCGCGGTGCCGGTCAGCTCGCAGCCCGTCGGCGAAAACCGCTTGATCTATAACTCCAGCGCAAGCGGAAGCGTCAACACCGAGCTGGAATTTGCCCCGCCGTTGGCCGGGGTTTGGCAGCAGGCGGGCACGCTCAGCAACCTGACACCACTGCCGGAATGCAACTGAAACATTAATTTAAGATTTGTTTCAAACAATTAAACGCTTCGCTAACAGAAGTTTATAGCGTTTTTCTAGATCTCTTCTGAAGAAAAGCGCCGCGGGGCGTGCCTACGTCACAAACTGACCTTGCAGGTCAGATTAGTTTGCGCTCATGAGACTATGCACGGGGGTAGCATGATCATGAGCAGGGTGTTGCTCACTTCGACTTTCACGGACGGTCCGTCGACCGCTGCCGACGCTGGCGTGGTGCCAGCGACAGACCCGCAAGTACGCGGCGTGGCTATTTCGCTGGTGCTGGCGGCGGCGCTGCTATCGATGCCGGCAACGGGCCGTGCCCAGGCGGAAGCTGCGGAGGCGAGAATCGCCGAGGGCAGTCTGCCCGCGGTGGTGCCCACCGTGGATCCTCGCCCTCGGCGGCTCGGCGATTCGCTCAACGTCGATAATTCCCAGGAGTGGACGCCTCAGCTGAGTTCTGGCAGCCGAAACACTCGATCTTCGGTGCTGGAGGGCCAGATCCGCGAGGCTCGCCGAGCGCTAGCCGGCGGCGACATCATGACGCCGGAGACCGGAGCCCTGGATCGGTTTCGGGCCATCCTGGAGCTCGACCCCGGCAACGCCACGGCCATCAGCGGAATCGCTGACGCGACAACGGCACTGGCGGCACGCACCACCAAAGCCTACGCCGACGGCGACCGTGAGGGTGCGGCGGAACGTCTGTCAGAACTTCGCGCCATCGACCCGCTGCATCCGGCGGTTGAGCGAGTTTCTCAACTCCTGCTGAAGGATAGCCAGATCGGTGAGCTGCTGAATGCGGCCGCTGACGCCACGGAGGCCGGTCGGCTGCTGGGTGAGGGCGGCGCCAAAGTGGCATACGACGCGGCGCTGGCTCTCGAAGCGGACCATCCGGCTGCGCTAGCTGGGCTCGCTGGCCTGGAACGGCTGATGCTGGCGAGGGCCGCTGAGCTGACGCGAAGCCAGAAGTTTGCCGCGGCCCGGGAGCTGCTCGAACGCGCGCTCTCGGTGCGCTCCGATCCCGAAGAAAAGGTGGTTGCCCAGCGGGTGGCCACCGACGGCGCGGAGCGCGTGATGTTCAACGATCGTCGCCGGCAGATCCAGAAGCTCGCAGATGACGGGGAGTACGAACTGGCGTCGCAGCAGCTTTCCCAGCTTCGAACGCTGGGCTTCTCCGAGCCGGTGACGGCGCTGGAGAACCAAATTAAGGGCGGTCAGCTGGTACTGGCGTACGCGCCCGGCTCAACGGTGGAAGATCAAGGCAGCGCCGACGGCCAAGCGCTGCTTCGCGAGGCGGTGGTGGTGCCCCGCGGCCGCTTTCTGATGGGGTCACCCGAGAACGAGGAAGGCCGTTCTGAGCGCGAGGGACCGCGTCAGCCGGTGCGCTTTATCCTCCCTTACGCCCTGGCGCCGACGGAGGTGACGGTGGCGGAGTTTCGCGAATTTGTGAGGGCGACTGACTACCGCACAGACGCTGAAAAGAGCGGTGGCTCCACGGTCTTCGATCCGGCCGCTGGCGGCGTAGTAGAGCGCAAGCGGGTGACCTGGGAGATGGACTATCGTGGTCGACCCGCGAAATCTACGCTTCCTGTGGTCCACGTCTCACACAATGACGCCAGAGCCTACGTGGCGTGGCTGAGCGCCTCGACGGGTGAACGCTATCGCCTGCCTTCGGAGGCCGAATTTGAATATGCGCTCCGGGCTGGCTCCACGAGCACCTATTGGTGGGGGGAAGGTGCCCCGAAGCGACGCCAGGAAAACCTGACCGGCGCGCGCGATCAGCTCGACGGCCTGCGCTGGCCCACAGCGTTTCGACGCTACGGTGACAATCATTGGGGGCCAGCGCCGGTCGCCAGTTTCGACGCCAATCCCTTTGAGCTCTTCGACATGGGCGGCAACGTTTCCGAATGGGTCGAGGACTGTTACCAGGCGGATCTGTCCCGACTGCCCAAGGACGGCTCAGCCTTCGATACCGATTCGTGTGAGCTGCGGGTCCTGCGAGGCGCGTCGTGGGCCAGCCAGCCCCTGGCGGCTCGCTCCGCGTTCCGGGCCGCCGCACGGCCGATCGCCGCCTCCTGTCTGGTTGGGTTTCGAGTCCTGCGCGAGCTGTAACGTTCCGCAGGTACCTGCTGGCGGGTCCTTAGGCATCTCGAGAACCGACGGGTGTCCCGTGCTGTGGCGGGCGCTTTTTTGCACCGACCGGCGATACACCCGGGTTGCCGAAAACGCCCAGTTCGGCATCCGGTTTGCGCCCCAGGCCGCCATTTGACAAACTCGACGTGGGAAGGTGTTGCGCTCAGGCGCATGCAATGACAACAAAACGACATATCAGGCTGGAGCCCTACGCAGGACGGCTGGCGGCTCTGCTGATCGTTTTGATCAGCGGTGCAGGACCGGTTTGGGCTCAGACCGGCGATAGCGCCAGCTCCGAAGGTTCGGCCGCTCCAGGCCCAGCGCCGGAACGGCGCCCGGCGCGCCTGGGCGATTCACTTGCGGTCGATCCTGGCCAGGAGTGGACACCCGGCACGCAATCTCCGGCTGATCGCAGCGACGAGCTCCGGCGTAAGCTCTCGCTCGGCCGCAACGCCCTGGACGCCGGAAACCTTCTCACGCCCTTCGACGCGAGTGCCCTCAACTATTTTCGCCAGGCTTTGGCTGTGGATCCTGGCAATGCCGAGGCGGAAGCCGGCCTGGATACGGTGGCGCAGCGCCTGATCGACAGCGCCAGTCAGCAGCTCGCTGCCGGCAATCGGCGGGCGGCGCAGGCGACCGCCACCACGGTTTCGGAGTTTCGTCCCCGTTCTCCCGCGCTGGCTGAGCTTCGAGATCGGCTCGATCGCACCGGTCGGCTCGAGGCCCTGTCCGCCAGTCTGGAGGCGGCGCAGACCGCCGGCGTGCTGCTGATGCCGCTGGAAAGCAGCGCACTTGGGGTGCTGGACCAGATGCTGCTGCTGGACCCGCAGAACGCCGCGGCCCTTGCCGGAGCTGAGTCGCTGCTGGCCTCGGTATCTGAGCAGGTGCTCGCCGCCGCCCAGAGCGACGATTATCAAACCGCGTTTGAGCTGCTCGACCTGACCGACTCCGCGGCGGCGGCAACCGAGAGTCAGGTCATCGATCCGGCGCAGCTGGCGGCGCTCCGTGAGCAGGTCACGGCTCGACAGGCTGATGGCTGGCGCTCTGACCTGGCGGAGCTTGAACGCCTGCTGGCAAGCGACGAGCTGGCGCAGGTGGAGCAGGGCCTCGTCGCACTGGCCAGCACCGGCTACCCTGGGGATCTCCAGCCGCTGCAGGCTCGTGTCGAGCGGCGCCGTCTGATTCTGAGCTACGAGCCGGGCAGCATCTTCGCGGACAACCTGGGTACCGGAATCAGCGGTCCGAGTATGGTCGTGATCCCGTCGGGTCGATTCTTTATGGGTTCACCCGCCGGCGAGGAGGGCCGAAACGAGCGGGAGGGGCCAACCCGGGAGATCACGTTTAACCTTCCATTTGCGTTGGCCCGGACGGAGATTACGGTGGCGCAGTTTGCGGCTTTTGTGGCGGCGACCGGCTATCAGACTGCCCCGGAGCGAGGCGGTGCTAGCCAGGTCTATGACGGGGACAGCGGTGGCTTCAGCGAGGCCAGCGTGACCTTTCGCGACGATTACTCCGGCGATCCGGCGGATGGGGATCTGCCGGCGATCCACGTGTCGTGGGACGATGCGAGCGCCTACGCCCGCTGGCTTAGCGAACAGACCGGGCAAAGCTATCGACTGCCGTCAGAGGCGGAGTTTGAGTACGCCCAGCGAGCCGGTACCACTGACCCCTACTATTGGGGTGAGGGTTCACCACCGGATGCATTGGAGAATTTGACCGGCGCCCGTGATCAGTTTCGCGACTGGAGCTGGCCCAACGCCTTCAGCCGCTACGGTGACGGATTCTGGGGGCCCGCCCCGGCGGCCAGCTTCCAGCCGAATCCCTGGAACGTTCATGACCTCGGCGGCAATGTGCTCGAGTGGACCGCCGATTGCTTTGAGGATTCGCTGGAAAACACCCCCGGCGACGGTCGCGCGTGGCAGGTCAGACCCTGCAGCAATCGATCGCTGCGCGGCGGCGGCTGGGCCGTGGCGCCGACCATGGCCCGCTCAGCCAGCAGAGCTTCCGCGTCAGCCCAGCGAGCCAGCCCGCTCGTTGGCTTCCGGGTTGCCCGCGACCTGTAAGACCTTCACCTAGGCTGGGCTGAGCGGCTCAAGTGATCGCTCAACCAGCGTTTCGGCGCGCGCCCAGTCCACATCTTCCAGCGAGCTGATGTCCTCGGTCAGGGCGTGCAAAATGCTCAGATTGATCCGACCGCGCTCCTGCGCACGGCTGTAATCCAGCTGGCGGAACATCACCAGGGAATAGCGCGGCACAAAGCGCTCTGGGAAACGACGTTCCAGCGCCTGTTCGAGTGCCCGCCGCAGGCGGTAGCCCGGATCGGCCACCGCGCTGCGCATCTCGTGATAGTTTTCCAGCGCCATCTCGGCAATCGCGCGTGCGTTGTCCTGCCGGCGCACCTGGAAGCGTCGAAAGGCCTGGGACCAATGCGTCGAATCGGTGATACATCGATCGAGTTCGGCGACGTCCTCAAACGCGCAGTTCATCCCCTGCCCGTGGAACGGCACGATGGCGTGGGCGGCGTCTCCGACCACCAGGGCGTTGCCCTCATGGTGCCAGGGGTTGCAGTAGAGTGAGCCCAGGACCCCAACCGTGGGCTGCTTGGCGTTTGGCGCTTCAAGCCGGGCGGCGACGTCCGGAAACGCGTCTTCGAGAAATCGAGCCATGGCGACGGGCTCCTTGAAGCTGGCGAATGAGGTGGCGCCCTCCCGCGCCATAAACAGCGTGGCGGTGAAGCTGCCGTCGGTGTTGGGAAGCGCGATGAGCATCAGCTCGCCTCGGGGCCAGATGTGTAACGCCCCAGGGCTCATCGCGTGCCGGCCGTTGTCGTCGGGAGCAATCTGAAATTCCCGGTAGCCATGATCGAGCAGGTCGCTGCGGCTGGCGCCGCCGGTGACGCTTTCGATGGCCCGCCGGACGCGCGAGCCCACGCCGTCAGCACCGATCGTGGGGCCGAGCGGCAGCTGGTACTCCCGGCCGGAGCTTTCGTCGACAAAATGTCCGACGCCTCCGGTCAGGTCGAGGTTGTCCAGGCGCTGGCGAAAGTGACAGCGCACCCGCCGAGTGCGTTCGGCGGCATCCAGCAGGGTTTGGTTCAGCTCCGAGCGATGGACCGAATAGATCACCTCTGCGCTGCTTTGCCCATACGGCAGCAGCGTCGGCTCCTGACCGGGCAGATGGACCATCCGACCGGCCATCGGCAGCGCGATAGCGCCGACCCGGTGCTGCAGGCCGACTCCCCGGAGCGCCGCGATGCCACGATTGGCCAGCGCCAGGTTGATGGATCGGCCTTCGTTGCCGTCAGCGAGTGTCCTCGGATCAGGATCACGCTCGAATAGCTCGACGGCAAAGCCGCGGCGCGCCAGGTAGATTGCCAGCAGGCTGCCGGCCAAACCGGCGCCGACGATAGTGACCGACCGCGTATCGCCGATGGAGTCTGTCCGCGTCATGGCGCGGAATGTATCACGCCGCGTGCCGATGGCATTGGCCGGCGACGCGCGGTGCTGTCAGGGGCTTGCGAACGGCATGTCAGCAACAGTACTGTGGCGACCCGATTTAAGGTGAGATCACCGCCACCGTCGACGACATGACTCCCGAGATGAACAAAGCGCTTCAGCAGGCAGCGCGGGCGCTGAACGACGGTCAGGCGGCACAGGCGGTGGAGACGTGCCAAAAGCTGCTGGCGGCGCACCCCGGGCACCCCGACTGTGAGCATCTCCTCGGGGTAGCGCTCATCACTGCCGGCGAGGTTGCGTCTGGCAGCCGGCTGCTGGACGAGCTGGTAAGCGAGCGCCCCCGGGATATCGAGGTGCGCTACAACCATGCCAGCGCTCTCCTGAGTCAGGATCTACCGGCCGAAGCGCTAAAGCGGTTCGAGCAGGTCCTGGCGATCGATCCCACCCATCTGGCGGCGCTCAATAACCGCGGCAGCGCCCTGCTGGCCCTGGGCCGCATGGACGAAGCGCGGAGCAGCTATCAGGCGCTGCTGAAGCGGGCGCCAGACCACGCGCGTGCCTGGTTTAATCTTGGGAATCTCGAGCTTGCCGAAGCGCGTCTTGAGGCCGCTCGGGACGCCTACGGTGAAGCGCTGCGGCGTCAGCCGGCCTATGAACAGGCCCTGACCGCCTTCGGTTCGGTGCAGCTAGAGTTGGGTCACGCCGCGGCGGCGCTGCCGGCACTGACCCAGGCGACGCAGCTCGATCGCGGCAACGCCACGGCGTGGCGCCTGCAGGGACAGGCCCTGGCGGGCCTCAACCGTTTTGACGAGGCGCTGGCAGCGGCGACCCGCGCCACGGAGCTGGCGCCAGAGTCGGCTGAAGCGTGGAACAGTCTGGGTTCCCAGCTGACCGCCCTGGGCCGGCTGGAGGAGAGCGAAGAGGCGCTGCGGTGTGCGCTGGATCTTGATCCTGCGCTGGTGGTGGCCTGGGCCAATCTGGCGGCCCTGCTGGAGCTGGCCAATCGCCTTGACGCCTGCTCGGAGACGCTGGCAGCGGCGCAGGAGCGCTTCCCGGATCACAGCGGTCTGGCGCTCACCCAGGCCAGGTTATGGCAACGCCAGAAGCGCTACCCGGAAGCGCTGGCCGCGCTCGAGACGCTCTCGCCGACAGCCCCGACCCAGGTCGCGCGGGATGGGCATTTTCTGCGAGGACAGATCCTGGATCGGCTCGGCCGATTCTCAGCGGCGTTTGAGCACTACGAGCAAGGCAACGCCATGGCCGCGGAAGAATGGCGCCGTGGCAACCCGGAGACCGACCAGCTGTTCCCGGCCATGGGTCGGCTGCTCGAGTCTTTCACCTCAGCTTTTGTCGATCGCTGGCCGGAGCCTGAGTCGGGTTCCTATGCCGAGCCGGTCTTTCTGCTCAGCTTCCAGCGGTCGGGCACCACCTTGCTGGACACGATGCTGGGGGCCCATCCTCAGGTACAGGTGATGGAGGAGCAGCCGGCGCTCAACGCGGTGGTGGGTGAAATCCGGGGCTACCCGGAGCTGCTGGAGACGGCCACCGCTGACACCGTGGCCGCCTGGCGCGAGCGCTACTGGTCCGAAGTCCAGCGGCTGGCAGGCTTCACCCCGGTTGACGGCCGGGTGCTGCTCGACAAATCGCCGCTGCACACGGTCCATCTGGGGCTGATTCAGCGGATGTTTCCGACGGCCCCCGTCATCTTTGCGCTGCGGCACCCGCTCGACGTGGTGCTGAGCTGCTTAATGCAGGATTTCACGCTGTCACCCTTCATGTTGCGCTACGCCACGCTACAAGGGGTCAGCGAGGTATACCGGCGAGTGATGGACCTGTGGCAGCAATACCGAGCGCTGCTGCCGCTCAACGTTATTGAGAGTCGGTACGAGGAGCTGGTCGTCGCGCCCGAGGAGCGGATGCGCTCGCTGCTTGCGTTCCTGAAGCTGCCCTGGGACGAAGCCGTGCTGGACAACGTGGGCCAGGCTCGCGGCCGCGGCCTCATCAACACGCCCAGCTATCACCAGGTGAGTCAGCCGCTTTACGCCAGCTCGAGCTACCGCTGGCGCAACTACCGGGCCGAGCTTGAACCCGTGATGGACGAGCTGCGCCCCTATTGCGAATTTTTCGGCTACGAGACGCCGTGACGTCCTCGAAATCCGCTAAAAATCGGCGTTGCCGGGGACGCGGGGGTAGGGGATCACGTCCCGGATGTTCTGCATGCCCGTGATATAGCTGACGAGGCGTTCAAATCCGAGGCCAAAGCCGGCGTGTGGCACCGTGCCGTAGCGGCGGAGGTCGAGGAACCAGCTGTACTGGTTCAGATCCATGTCGTGGGCCGCCATACGCTGTTCGAGCACGTCCAGCCGCTCTTCGCGCTGGGAACCGCCGATGATTTCGCCGATGCCCGGGGCCAGCACGTCCATCGCGGCAACGGTCTTCTGGTCGTCGTTCATGCGCATGTAGAAGGCCTTGATCTCCGTCGGGTAGTTCATGACAACCACGGGCCGGCGGGCATATTGCTCGCTGAGAAATCGCTCGTGTTCAGTCTGCAGGTCGAGACCCCACTTAACCGGGTACTCAAAGCGCTTTTGCACCTTGGTCAGCAGCTCGATGGCTTCGCTGTAATCCATGCGAGCAAAGTCGCCGGTCAGGATCTGCTCCAGGCGTTTGATCGCGTTGCTCTCGATGTGCTTCTGAAAAAACGCCATGTCGTCCGCGCATTCGTCCAGCACGGCGGCAAAAACGTACTTCAGGAACGTCTCGGCGAGGTCGGCCAGGTCGCCGAGGTCGGCAAAGGCAAGCTCGGGTTCGATCATCCAGAACTCGGCCAGGTGCCGCGAAGTATTTGAGTTTTCCGCGCGGAAGGTTGGGCCGAAGGTGTAAACCTTGCTCAGCGCCAGACAATATGCCTCAACGTTGAGCTGGCCCGAGACCGTCAGGAAGGTCTCGCGGCCAAAAAAATCTTCCTCAAACGCCACGGTGCCGTCGTCCTTTCTCGGCAGGTTAGCGAGATCCAGGGTGCTGACCCGAAAAAGTTCTCCGGCTCCCTCAGCGTCGCTGGCGGTGATGATCGGGGTGTTAACCCAGAAATAGCCCTGCTCATGGAAATAGCGATGGATGGCCTGCGCGACCGTATGGCGCACCCGCGTCATGGCGCCAAAGGTGTTGGTTCGCGGCCGTAGGTGGGCCACCTCACGAAGATACTCAAAGCTGTGCTGCTTGGGTGAGATCGGATAGGTGTCGGGGTCTTCGACCCAGCCCAGCACCCGCACCTCGGCCGCCTGGATCTCGAGCGACTGTCCTCGGCCTTTGGATTCCACCAGCGTGCCCCGAACCGCCACCGAACAGCCGGCGGTCAGCTTCTGAACCTCGCTGGCATAGTTATCCATGTCGGCATCGACGACAGCCTGGATGCCGCTGAAGCAGGAACCGTCGGAAAGCTGAAGAAATGAAAAACCCGCCTTGGAGTCGCGCCGGGTTCGCACCCACGCCTGGACGGTCACTTCGCTGCCGGTCGCCTGGGCGCCGTCCAGCAGCTGTTTTACGGAAAGATTGTCGGTCACGGGCCAGCTTCCAAGCTCGGGAAAACGGCAGATCATACCAGCGAGGACAGGCGGGACCAGCGTCCCGCGGTTGCGCCGTCCGGGTCGATCTTGAACCGAAGGGCAGAAGCACGCATATTACTCGTATGAACGCAACTAACGCTGCCACCGACAACGCCGCCGCCATCAGCATGACCGCTGAGGCGCTGGCTCACGTGCGACGCTACCTGGCCCGCGAGGGACAACCAGCGCTGCGCCTGGACCTGACGCGCACCGGCTGCTCAGGCTACGCCCATGAGGTGACGCTGGCCGACGGCGTCGACGCGGAGCTCGACCAGGCGTTTCAGCAGGACGACGTGACCCTGGTGGTTCGGCGGGAGCTGATGCCGCTGCTCGCCGGCACCCGGATCGATTTTGTCACGCAGGGCCTCAATCGGGTGTTTGTCTTTGACAATCCACAGGCCGGCGAGGCTTGTGGCTGTGGTGAGAGCTTTACCCTGGCCGAAGAGCAGGCCTAACCCTCGTCGCGACGACCCGTCGCGCCCATCATGTTGACTTGCGCAGCGCCTGCCAAAAGGCGTAGAATCGCGCGGCTTGGCTGGTCAGCTTTGCTGACGAGTCTGATTCCTTGCTCCACTCGAGAGCCCGCGAAGGGCGGCTCAGGGGGCGTAAACCGAAAGGACACACAATGAGACATTACGAAATCGTGTTTCTGGTCCACCCGGACCAGAGCGAACAGGTGCCGGCCATGGTCGAACGCTATCGCGGCATCATCGAAGGCGGCGAAGGCGTCATCCACCGACTGGAAGACTGGGGCCGTCGCCAGCTTGCTTACCCCATTCAAAAACTCGCCAAGGCGCACTACGTCATGATGAACGTCGAGTGTAGCGCTGAGGTCCTCGCGGAAATCGAGTCGGCCTTCCGCTTTAACGACGCCGTGCTGCGGAACATGGTCATCCGACGCAACGAACCGATCTCCGAATCTTCGCTGATGCTGAAAGCCAAGGAAGAGAAAGACCAGCGGGAAAAGGCGGAGGCCGAGCGCCAGGCTGCCAGCGCGGCGGCTCGTGCTCAGGCTGCGGCTGACGCGGAGAAAAAAGCCGCTGAGAGCGCTGCCGAAGAAGCGGATGCCGGCAGCGAAGAAGCGCCCGCCGCTGAGCCTGAGGACAGCGCAGATTCAGAAACCAATACCGAGCAGGAGGCCTGATCATGGCGCGTTTTTTCCGTCGCAGAAAGTTCTGCCGCTTCACCGCCGATGGCGTTAAGGAAATCGATTACAAGGACCTGGCCACCCTCAAGCAGTACGTCGGCGAGTCCGGAAAGATTGTCCCCAGTCGGATCACCGGAACCAAAGCCCGTTACCAGCGACAGCTGGCTACTGCCGTAAAGCGGGCGCGCTACCTAGCGCTGCTGCCCTACACCGATAACCACTAAGGGCGAGCGACCCAAGCGGCGTCCGTGGCGAACCCTGGTCCGCACGGAGTCCGCTGGTCTCCGGGTAGCGACGGCGAGGAGCTAGCTTGCTGGCCCCTCTGATCGACCGCAGCCGGGTCTCGGCGGTCCTGGCGCTTGCGCTGGGGCTTGTTGTTGCGGCGCTGCTGCCGCTAGGGCTGGTGCTGGCGGGGGCCGTGGCGGCTTTTGTCGCCTTGAGGAAGGGCATCACGGAGGGACTGCTGGTGTCCGCAGCCGGCCTGATCCTGCTGGCGGTGATGACCGCTGCAGCGGGCTACCCACCCGGTAACGGGATGCTGCTGCCGGCGGCGTTTCTGGGGGCGGCACTGATGAGTGCCTGGACTCTGGACACCGGTCGGAGCTTGACGTTGAGCGTCTGGACCATGGCGGCGCTGGCCCTGCTGGCCCTGCTGCTGTTCTGGCTTGCCGTAGACAGCCCGGAACAGTTCTGGCGGGCGTTATTTGACGAGGTGGTGCAGGCCGCCGCCGAGTCAGGCCAGAGCGATATGGCGGCCCAGCTCGGCGCCATGGCTGAGGCGCTCCAGTGGCGCGGTGTGACGGGCCAGTTTTTTGGCAGCCTGTTTCTGCTGCTCACGCTGAGCCTCTTTTGGGGGCGCAGCTGGCAGGCTCGCCTGGTGAATCCGGATGGATTTCGCCAGGAGTTCCAGGCGTTAACCCTGGGCAGGCCTCTGGCGCTGGGTTCGGCCGCCGCGTTTATGCTGGCCGCCGCCCTTGGCCTGGACCTGCCGCTGAGTATCGCGGCGGTCCTGCTGTACGTGTGGCTGGTGCCGGCGTTTGCGCTGATCCACTGGCTGGTCGCACGGGCGGGCCTGGGCACCGCGTGGCTTTGGGCAGCATACGTGCTGTGTGTGCTGACCTGGGGTGGGAACAACATGTTGTTTTTGTTGTTTCCGCTGGCGGCCATGTTGAATGAGTATTTGGATTTTCGACGGCGAGGCTCCTCGGAGGCCGGCGGCGAATAGCGAGTAACCCGGCGTTGTGCAGCAACGCCAACGAACGTGAGGCAAGACAATGGAATTGATTCTGCTGGAAAACATTCAGAATCTCGGTGGCCTGGGTGACGTGGTCAAGGTGAAGGCCGGCTATGGCCGCAACTTTCTGGTTCCCCAGGGCAAGGCGGTTCCCGCGACCAAAGCTAATCGCGAGCACTTCGAAGCCCGCCGGGCGGAGCTTGAAGCCCGTGCCGCGGAGCGCGAAAACGCCGCTTCGGCTCGACGCGATGCGGTGGCTGACCAAACGATCACGATTCACGCTAACTCCAGTGCGGAAGGCAAGCTGTATGGGTCGGTTGGAACGCGAGAGATCGCGGACGCACTGACCGCCGGCGGGTTTGCCGTTGACAAGAGCGAAGTGCTGCTGCCGGAAGGCCTGATTCGTCAGGCAGGTGAGTACACCATCGACCTGCATTTCTACGCAGGCGTTGATGCGCAGATCAATCTGGTAGTCGCCGGCGACGAAACCTGATCGGGTGCTGCTGAGCAAGCCACCCGCCAGGCGACCGGGTCCAGCACCCGGGGTGAGCGGCAGCTGGCTGCGCGCTCATAATCTTGTTCGCGCCGAGGTGGACCTTGGCCGTTAGCGCCGAGTCCATCCGAGTCCCGCCGCACTCCGTCGAGGCGGAACAGGCGGTGCTCGGCGGGCTCATGATCAGCACGGAAGCCTGGGATCAGGTCGCAGACCTGGTTACCGAGGACGATTTTTACCGGCGCGACCACCGCGTGATCTTCCGCGCGATGAGCCATCTCCATCAGAACGACCAGCCATGTGACGCTATCACGTTAGGCGAGTGGTTCGAGTCTAACGAACAGTCGGATCATGCCGGCGGACCGGCTTACCTGATATCGCTGGCGAACAACACGCCGAGTGCGGCCAACATCCAGGCTTACGCCAAGATTGTTCGCGAAAAGTCGATTTTGCGGCAGCTGATCGACGTCAGCCATGAGATCGCCGGCGATGCGTTCCATCCCGAAGGGCGCAGCAGCGCTGACCTTTTGGAGTCTGCCGAAAAGAAAGTCTTCGATATTCGCGACAAAGGCGCTCGCCAGCAGGCGGGATTTGAGCACGTCCGCGAGGGCGTCAAAGAAGCCTTCCGCCAGATCGAGTATCTCACCGAGATGGACGGCAATATTACGGGTGTCGCCACGGGCTTTCATGATCTGGACGAAAAGACCGCCGGGCTACAGCGATCAGACCTGATTATCGTGGCCGGCCGGCCGGCGATGGGCAAGACCAGCTTCGCCCTGAATATCGCCGAGCACGCAGCAATTTCCGGTGGCGAGACGGTCGCTGTTTTCTCCATGGAGATGTCCTCGCACCAGCTCGTCATGCGGCTCCTGTCGAGCCTTGGACGGATCAACCAGCAGCGGCTGCGTACCGGCAATCTGCACGACGACGACTGGCCGCGACTGACGTCTGCTATGAACATGCTGGTCAATACCAATCTGTTTATCGACGAAACGCCGGCGCTTTCACCCACCGAGCTGCGCGCCCGGGCACGCCGGCTGAAGCGTGAACACGATCTGGGCCTGATTGTGATCGACTACCTGCAGCTGATGCAGGTGCCGGGGAACAGCGAAAACCGTGCTACCGAAATTGCAGAGATCTCCCGCTCCCTGAAGGCGCTTGCCAAGGAGCTGAACGTCCCGGTGATTGCACTTTCGCAGCTCAATCGTGCCCTCGAGCAGCGGCCAAACAAGCGACCCGTGATGGCGGACCTTCGCGAGTCTGGCTCGATTGAGCAGGACGCCGACGTCATCGCGTTCATCTACCGTGACGAGGTCTACAACGAGGACAGCCCGGATAAGGGCAAGGCCGAGATAATCCTGGGCAAACAGCGCAACGGCTCCACGGGCACCGTACCGTTAACCTTTCTGGGCCAGTACACCCGCTTCGAAAACTTTGCCGCTGACCGCCTCCGAGTGGTTTAACTCCGGCGGATTCTCAGCCCGCGGCTCGTGCCGCCTCAGCGCTATCGTATCGAACGCCGAACAGTAGCGAGTACAGCACCGGCACCACCAGCAGGGTCAGCAGGGTGGCAAACAGCAGTCCGAAAATCAGCGTGATGGCCATCGGTTTAAACATCGCGGTCCCGCCCCACCACAGGGGCATCATCCCCAGGACGGTCGTGGCGGTGGTGAGCATGATGGGTCGAAAACGCTGCACGCAGGCCGCCACCACCGCTTCCTGCGGCGCTTTGCCCAGCGCCTCGATCTCCGTCTTGATGCGGTCGATCAGAACAATTGCGTTGTTAATGATGATGCCGGACAGGGCAATGATGCCCAGCAGCGTGAAAAACCCCATGCTCGAGTTGGCGACAAGCAGGCCCAACGTCACGCCAATCATGCCGAGCGGAATCGTCAGCAGGATGATGATCGGTCGACGCACCGAATTGAACTGATACACCAGCAGCAGGATGATCACCATCAGCGCCAGCGGCAGCTTGGCGACGATCGAGGCGTTGGCGTCACCCGAGGTCTCGGACTCCCCGCCGATTTCGTATCCGTAGCCCTGAGGGAGTTCGAGCGCGGCCAGCCAGGGAATCAGATCCGCGTTGACCTCCGTTGCCGTTACGCCCTCCTTGAGCTGCGTTTTGAGGGTCAGGGTGCGGTCACGGTCCCGTCGCTCGATGATGCCGGGTTCAAAAGACAGGCGGATATCCGCGACCTGCTTTAGGGGCACCGGAGTGCCGCGGGTCTGTGAGTAGATGCTGAGCCCGTCCAGCTTGCTGATGTCCTGCCGGTCGGATGCCACCGAGCGAAGGGTCACCGGAATCTCCTGGTCTCCTTCGCGGTACTGGGTGAGTTCGATGCCAGTGAGGCCGGCGCGCAACGAGTACGCGACGTCGCTGCTGGTTACGCCGGCGCGAAGCGCGCGGTCCTGATCGATCGCCACGATCAACTTTTTCGTTTGCAGTCCCCAGGTGTTTTTGACCGCAAGGACACCGGCGTAGCTATAGAGCTTGTCGGTGATGGTGCTGGCCAGTTCATAGAGGCTGTTGAACTCCGGACCCGAAAGGCGAATTTGAATCGGGTAACCCACGGGCGGGCCGTTCTCGAGCCGCGCCAGCTGATTACCCATATCCGGATGCCGCGCGAAGAGGTAATCCTGGACCGCCGGGATGACCTCCTCAACGTCCTGGCCATCCACGGTATTGCCGATGAGGAACGAGTTGGCGGGATTTTTCGTCGGCGGATCAAGCCCCAGCGTGAATCTCGGACCGCCTTCGCCGACAAAAACCATCCAGCTCTGGAGCAGCGGTTCTCCGCTGGCCGGCTGATAGTAGGTCGTCTCAACAAACCGATTCAGGTCGCGCACGACGGTCTCGCTGGTTTCCACGGAGGTGCCCAGCGGCATTTCCAGCTTGCCGGTAAACACCGGGTCTTCCGACGGCGCAATGAACTGGGAGGGCACGAAGCCGAGCAGCATAATGGCGCCGACGAAGCTGCCGGCGACCGCGCCGAGAAAGAGCAGGCGGTTGCCAAGTGCCAGGCTCAGGATCGACCGATAAAGGTTGTACCACCTGCCGCCGTAGTCGTCCTCACCGTCGTCGGCCGCCAGGGGTTTAACCTTCAGCACGGCGGTTGTCAGCAGCGGGATGATGGTCATCGCCAGCAGCCACGAGATCAGCAGAGCGATGGTGACAACGTAGAAGATATCTGCCGTGTATTCACCGACAGCCGATTCGGCGAGGCCAATGGGCATAAAGGCCGCGCCGGTTGTAAGCGACGACACCAGCAGGGGGGCCTTCAGCTCCGAGCCCGCTTCCACGGCGGCATCGATCGCCCCCATGCCGCGCTCGCGTTTTACCAGCACCGACTCCACCATCACAATGGCGTTATCCACCAGCAGGCCCAGCGCAATAATCAGGGCTGCCAGGGAAATCTGATTGACGGTGATGCCCGCAAGCTGCATCACAAAAAACGTGATGATCATCGTGCTCGGGATTAGGGCAGCCACAACCAGACCGGTTCGCAGGCCCAGGAAGCCGATCATCACCAGCACAACAATCCCGATAGCCTGCAGCAGGTTGCTGGTGAAATCGTTGACGCTCTTGGTGACGAGGTCGGCCTGAAACCAGATCTTTTCCAGCTGAATGCCCCAGGGAAAGCTGACCTGGATTTGTGGCATCAGCTCGTCGAGCCGCTGCCCGAGCTTGAGGATGTCGCCGCCGTCGCGCAGGGAAATCCCCAGCGCTAGCGCGGGCCGGCCGTTGACGAAGGTGAGGCTCTCGGGTGGATCGCGATAGCCTCGCGAGATCTCGACAATGTCGCCGAGGTACACCACGGAGTTTCCCGGCAGCTCGATGACGGTCCGCTTTAGCTCTTCCAGCGATTCGAGATTGCCGGTGGGTTCCAGCACGATTCGTTCGCGACCGCTGACCAGGTTACCGCCTGAGGACAGGATATTCAGGCTGGCCAGGACGTTCGACAAGCTCTGTGGTGTCAGGCCGAGCTCGGTGAGTCGCGCGTTCGCAAACTCGACAAAAACCACCTCTTCCTGGGCGCCGTGGATGCTGACCTTGGCGATGTCCGGTTCTTTCAGCAGCCGATCGCGGATCGCGTCGGCGACATCCTTCAGCTCCGCGTTGCTGAAGCCTTCGCCGGCCAGTGCATAAACGCTGCCAAACACGTCACCATATTCGTCGTTGACGAAAGGCCCGGTGACGCCGTCGGGGAGGTCCTGCGACACGTCCTCGATCTTGCGGCGCAGATCGTCGAAGATCGGCCGCATCTGCTTGTAGCTTTCTTTGAAGTTGACCTTCACGATCGACACGCCGGTCCGGGATTCCGACGTGATGTTGTCGACCTCCGGCATTTCCTGGGCTTTCTTTTCGATCTTGTCGGTTACCAGCTGCTCGACCCGCTCCGGGCTGGCGCCAGGCAGCTGCGTGGTGACAACCGCGGTGCGGATGATGAAGCCAGGATCCTGGGCTTTGGGCAGCGCGGCGTAGGCCATCAACCCCGCCAGAATCGACAGGGAGACGATAACCGCCGTAACGCGGTTTTGTTCGATCGCCGCTGAGGTGAGGCTCAAAAGCGTCAGGCTCCTGGGAGCAGGACCCGTTGATCCTCGCGGATCACCGATACGCCGGCGGTGACCACCCGGTCGCCGGAGTCCAGACCTGCGAGGATCTCCACACCACCGGCCGTCAGCTCGCCGGCCGTCACCGGCCGCCGTTCGATGGTCGCCTCGCCGTTGGAGGTCGGCCGCGCGAGATAGACAAAGCTGCCGCGTTCGTCGTTGATCAAGGCGGCAGCCGGAATCAGGTGGGTATCGGGCGACTGGCCGCTGCTGAATTCGTAGGTGACTTCAGCCGCCATGCCGGGCCGCACGGCGCCTTCCGTGCCGTTAACCCCGACAACCACGGGGAAGGTCGCGGAGCTGCTCGCCGCTGCCAGGCCAAGCTCCGTGATGGTCGCCTCAAAGGTCTGCCCTGGCACCGCGTCAAACTCGACCCTGGCCATCATCCCAAGCTTGAGGCCCGCGATGAGGCTTTCCGGCACGCTGCTGCTCACCTCGATGCCGGAGCCGCAGTTGACGGTAGCGACGGTGGTGCCGGAGTTGACGTTCTCGTTGAGCTCCACCTCAACCGTTGCCACGGTGCAGTCGGAAGCCACCTCTAGCTCGGTGTAAGAGAGGTTGAGCTGGGCGATCTCGAGCGACTTGCGCGCCGACCGGACCTGGGCCCTTGCCGACTCGGCGCCGGCGCGTGCGATGTCCAGATCGTTTAGCGAAGCGTTGGTGTTCTCGTAGAGTTCCTTGACCCGGCTGTAGTTGGCGTCAGCATTTCGCTGGTTGGCCAATGCTTGAGCCAGTCCAGCCTCCGACTGCTGGACCGTGAGGTCGTAGGTCGACGGGTTGATACGGGCGAGCAGGTCGCCGGTCCCCAGCTGATCACCCACCTGCACCGGCAGTTCAATGACCGTGCCGCTCACCCGGAAGCTCATCCGGGACTCTTGAGTGGATTGAGTGATTCCGGTGAAGGAACGGGTCCGATTATCTCCACCATCGTCCACGACCATCACCCGAACCGGCCGCAGCGCTTCCGCCGCTGGCGGCGCGTCAGACTCCTGACAGGCGGCCAGCGTCAGCACCACCAGCGCCACTGTGATTATCCTGATCCTCACCGTTGTACCCCCTTGCCGGCGCGCTGCGCCTCTCGTTCCTCGATGTAGGTCGACAGTTCCCGACCGATCGTCTGCTGTTCGATCTGTGGCAGCAGAAAGTCGAAACTGCCCACTGCGCGCTCGTAGTTCATGATGTCGATCAGAAAGTCCTGAACGGCATTGTTGGCCGCCAGGTCCGCCTGCAGGCTTTGGTTCTGGGCATCCAGCAGATCGATGATCGACACCGCACCCTGCCGATAGGCGTCCGACACAAGCTCCAGATTCTGGCGCGAGGCCACGGCCGCGCTCTCGGAGAGCTCGATGTTGACGTAACTGGCCTGCGCTTCGTACATGGCCGCGCGAACGCGTTGCTCTACCCGCTGGGCGATCGCCGCTCGCTGAGTGATCAGCTGCTCGCGCTGGAGCCGCGCGCGTGACAGCTGCGAACGCCGGGCCCCCGAGTCAAGCAACGGCCAGCTCGCGTTGACGGATACGCTCCAGTCATCGAGTTCGTCCAGCGGCGTTCCCGCGCCGCGGCCCGATGCGTTGATGCTATCGGTGTACTGTGCCTGAAGGCTGACGTCCGGCAGCCAGAAGGCGCGGCGCCGGGCCAGCTCGTCGCGCTCAATGGCGCCAAGCTGAGCATCGATGTTGGCCAGCTCGGGCGCGCTTTCCAAGCCCCTTTCGAGGCTGTATTCCACAAACCACTGAAAGCGTCTCGGGTTGCTGATCAGCTTGTCGAATTCCTGCCCGGTCATCGTGAACGGGTCATCCGGCGCCGGCTGAGCGAGCCGGGGCTGGGTCCCCATCGGCTGGTTGAGGATCTGATTCAGGGAATCATAAGCCTGGTTTCGGATCGCCAGGGCGGCTAGTACATCCGAGCGTGCGCCGGCCAGGCGCGCCTCCCAGCGGTAGATGTCGGCGTTGCTGGCTGAACCCGCCCGAACCCGATCCCGGGCCAGCTCCAGGTTGGTCTGCGTGAGGTTCAGATTGTCCTGCTGAATTTCGAGCTGATTGACGGCCCGCAGCGCCTGAAGAAAAGCGGTGGTTCCGTCCAGCAGCCGATCCAGGCGGTCCGTGCCGTAGCCGGCAACACGCGCCTCCTGAAAGAACTTCTCCTGGTCATAACCCGAACGAGCCGCTTCGGAGTAGATCAGCTGATTGAGGCTGGCAATGCCGGCGGTTGATCGCTCCGGAAAGGCGGCCGTTCTGGCGAGTTCGTCGTCACGTCGGGCGGTATAGCTCCCGCTTAGGTTGATCTGCGGCAGCAGATTGGATCGAGCAAAGAGCACACTCTGTTCACCGATGCGGACATCGAGCTCAGAGACCGCCAGGTCCAGGTTTTCGCTGAGGGAAAGCCTGGCTACCGACAGCAGCGTGAGCTCCGGCCCGACAGCTGCGGGCTCTTCGTTGACGAGCACAGCCTCACTGAGCACGTCGAAGCGAGGCGACAGTCCGATGGCGCGCGCGCTGTCCATATTGATCGTCAGGCGGCGCTTGCGTTCGTAGTACACCCGCTGATCCTTCGCCTGCTCGCCGAGCAGCACCGCCTGCATGTTCAAGGCGTTGCGCCGCGCGAGGCGGCGATAGTCGGTCTGGTCGGTGTTGGCGGCGAGCGCACCGCGGTCCAGCGCGGTGTCGGAAACCAGGCTGAAGATCGGCAGGCCGCGGCTCAGCATGTCAGCGAGCATCTGATCGAACTCCGGATCGGGCATCCGGGGCAGTCCGCCCAGCAGGACGGCGTCAGTGTCCGGCGGCAGACGATCAACCAGACGGTGATCGCTGCCGTCGTGGCCGACAAAAGACAGATTGCTGGTCTGGACCAGGTTTCGGACGGCCTCGGCCGCCCGTCGGCTCGAGTTGATAATCACCGAGTCCGCCAGCAGCGCGGCATTGCTGAACGGCGAGACTCGTTGAAACGCCTCCAGGTCTTCACGAAAAGTCACCCGGTCAGACAGAAAATTCAGATTCGTGCGACCGGAGCCGGAATCGTAGAGCGCGCTCTCCTCGAGGTTCGGGTTGAACACCAGCGGCAGAAAAGTGGGTTTGTCGAACCGGGTTCGGTTGACCAGGTACTGATTGGCGGCGAAGCCGACGACGAGGACGAGGTCGACCTCCGGATTCTGGTAGGCCCGGTCGAGCGCCGCGTCGATGCCGGCCGCCGACCAGTCGGCCGGCATGTCCAGGAAAGTAACCGCAAACTCGTCCTGTGCCAGGTCCAGGAGCTCCGTCCGGAAGATCCCCTCGACCTCTTCGAGCTGCAGCGCGGGACCGTCGGTGAGCAGCGCGACGCCAACCGGCGTGGATGCTAAACCGGACAGTGGCTGAAGCAGCAGCACCAGCAGAAGCAGGATTCGAGGTCGGCCCAAGACTGATCTGGTCAATCCGGTCCCCTAATGACGGTTTGCTGTCGGATCACGCCGCTGATTGTACGTCTTTTGACGGTGTCGTCAGCACCCGCGTGCCGAAGGGCGGTCTTGCCGGGCGGGCTCTTGGTCAGAGGAGCTGCGGTTCGGGTTCCAGGTTGACACCAAACGTCTCGTGGACCGAGCGTGCGACGTCCTGCGCGAGCTGCCAGATTTCCTGCCCGGTGGCGTCGCCGTGATTGACCAACACGAGGCTGTGTCGCTCAGAGACGCCCGCATCTCCGCGGCGCTCCCCGCGCCAGCCGCACGCCTCGATCATCCAGGCTGCGCTCAGTTTCTTATGCCCCGCTTCCGCGGGATAGGCCGGCAGACCAGGATGGTTAGTTCGAAGCGCCTCATAGTGATCTTCAGCGACAACCGGATTTTTGAAAAAGCTTCCTGCGTTGCCTACCACCTCGGGGCTCGGGAGCTTTTTGCGTCGCAGTGAGCTGACCGCCCGTGCCACTTCCAGCGGGGTGATCGGTGTTCCGTCTGCGGTACCGCTTCGTTTGCGACAGGTTTCGAGCTCAGCCTCAACACCGGGATAGGTGAGGTTTGGGCTGCCGTCGCGAGTCAATGTCAGGACACATTCGGTAATCACGAAGCGCTCCGCGTCCGCTTCCCGAAACCGGCTGGTCCGGTAGCCGAAGTGACACGCTTCTCCGACTAGCGTGCGCCAGCGCTGCTCAACGCGGTCATAACAATTGAGCTGCGTGAGTACCTGAGCCAGCTCAGCGCCATAAGCACCGATATTTTGCATTGGGGCGGCGCCGGTCATGCCCGGAATCAGGGCGAGGTTCTCAATGCCCCACAGGCCCTGGCTGGCGGCCCACATCACTACCGCATGCCAGCGCTCCCCGGCAGCAACGCGGATTTTGACCTGGCCGTCGCGCTCGTCGACGATCTGACAGCCCTGGTTGTGGATCCGCAGCACCAGGCCGGGGTAGTCGCCTCGCAGCAGCAGGTTGCTGCCTTCACCGAGCACCAGCAGCGGCCGATTGGCGTCATCGGCCAGCGCGACGGCGTGTGCCACCTGCAGCCAGCGTTCGACGCTGACAAGCGCCCACGCTTCGGACGGGACGCCAAAGGTGTTGAGGTCTTTGAGGCTAGCGTTGTAGGTGATCGGCAGCAGCATGCCCGGCCTCGCCCAGCAGTTCCGGCCCGCGGTAGATCAAACCGGAGTAGATTTGAACCGCGCGCGCACCCAGGCGCACCTTGGCAGCGGCGTCATCACCTCGGGTGATGCCCCCGACGCCGATGAGGTCGATGGCGTCGTCCAGCTGGGCGCGCAGTGCCCCGAGTATCTCATTGGATCGCTCAAGGAGCGGCGCGCCGCTTAAGCCCCCGGCCTCGTCAGCCACCGCATGATCACCGAGCGAGCTTTTGTCTATGGTCGTGTTAGTGGCAATCACGCCGTCAGGCGCCGCTCGGTTGATGGCCGAAACCAGGGCTTCGAGCGACTCGGGGCTCTGATCGGGCGCCACCTTTACCGCCAGGGGAACCCGGCGTTGGTGCTGCTTTGCCAGCACTTCAGCCTCCGACTTGAGGTCCGACAGTAGGGCGTACATCGCATCACCCGCCTGCAGGTCGCGCAGCCCGGCGGTGTTCGGCGACGACACATTGATGGTGATGTAACTCGCCACCGAAAAAGCCTGGCGTAAACAAAAGACGTAGTCGTCTACGGCCCGCTCGTTGGGTGTGTCTTTATTTTTCCCGATGTTGACACCGATCACGCCGCGGAACCGTGCCTGCTGAATCCGGCTGACCAGGTGATCAACCCCAGCGTTGTTGAAGCCCATCCGATTGACCAGCGCCTGCTGCTCGGTCACGCGAAACATGCGCGGCTGCGGGTTGCCCGGCTGCGGCCGGGGTGTCACCGTGCCCAGCTCCAGGAACCCAAAACCCAGCGCCGCCAGGCCGTCGATGGCTTCGCCGTCTTTGTCCAGGCCAGCCGCCAGGCCAATCGGGTTTGGCAGCTTCAGACCCATCACCTGCACCGGGCAGGGAGGTGGGCGGTGCGCCAGCACGCGGGCAAATCGCCCGGCCTTGCTGAGCGCTTCCATCGTCAGATCGTGAGCCCGCTCGGGGTCGCGGCGAAACAGCCACGATCGTGCCAGCCCGAACATCAGCTTGGGTGCCGCGCCGCCAAGGCGAGGCGATACGAGGTGCGAAAGGCCCTACAGATCAAATTTGATGCCCTGCGCCAACGGCAGCTCATGGCCGTAGTTGATCGTGTTGGTCTGGCGCCGCATGTAGGCTTTCCAAGCGTCGGAGCCCGATTCTCGGCCGCCGCCGGTTTCCTTTTCCCCGCCGAACGCGCCGCCAATCTCCGCGCCCGACGTACCGATATTCACGTTGGCAATCCCGCAGTCGCTGCCGGCCGCTGAGAGGAACTGCTCGGCGGCGCGCAGGTCGGTCGTGAAAATCGCCGACGACAGTCCCTGTGGCACGCTGTTCTGGATGGCGATGGCATCATCCAGCGTGGCGTAGGGCAGCAGATAGGCGATTGGTGCAAAGGTCTCCTGGCTGACCATGGGCATGTCGCTGGTGGCGCGAACGAGCGTCGGCTGGACGAAGTTGCCGGCGCCCTCGATGACGTCGCCCCCCGCCAGCAGCTGGCCGCCCTGCTCGCGGATGGTCGCCACGGCGCGGGTGAAGCGGTCCACCGATTCGGTGTCGATCAGCGGACCCATCAGCGTATCGGGGTCCAGGGGGTCACCGATTCTCACCTGGCCGTAAGCATCAGCCAGCGTGGCGCCGAGCTCATCGATGATGGACTCGTGGGCGATCACCCGGCGGGTTGTGGTGCAACGCTGCCCGGCGGTCCCGACAGCACCAAAGACAATTGCCGGCACCGCCAGCTTCAGGTCGGCCGTCGGGTCGACGATCATGGCGTTGTTGCCACCCAGCTCCAGGAGAGACTTGCCCGTGCGATCGGCGACCCGGGCGCCCACCTTGATCCCCACGGCGCTCGAGCCCGTGAAGCTCATCAGATTGACGCGTGGGTCGTCGACAAAGCGCTGGGCCAGCTTATTGCCGGCATCGTTGAACAGCATAAAAATCGGCGGATAGCCGCCGTCTTCGAGCGCTTGATTGCAGATCTTCATCGTTGCCACCGAGCAGAGCGGCGTTTTGGGTGACGGTTTCCAAACGCTGACGTTGCCGCAAACCGCAGCGATAAACGCATTCCAGGCCCAGACGGCCACCGGAAAATTGAACGCTGAGATGATCCCCAACACACCCAACGGATGCCACTGCTCGTACATGCGGTGGGAGGGCCGCTCCGAATGCATCGTTTTGCCGTACAGCATGCGCGACTGACCGACGGCAAACTCGCCGATGTCGATCATCTCCTGCACCTCGCCGTCACCTTCGGCCTTGATCTTTCCCATCTCGAGGCTGACCAGGGAACCCAGCGCGTCCTTGTTCAGACGCAGCGCCTCCGTGGCCAGGCGCACCGCCTGACCGCGCTCCGGCGCGGGCACCTTGGCCCAGGCTTTGGCCAGCTCGGTTGCTGCGCTCATGGTTGCGTCGTAGTCGGCGTCCGAGGTGCTCGCCACCCGCGCGATCAACTCCCCGGATGCCGGGCTGAAGGATTCGATAGCGTCGCCGGTCGCCGGCGCCCAACGGCCGTGATAACAGCCTTCGTTGACCGTGTCGGCGGCAAGCTGCAGACGGGTGAGCAGATTAGTGTTTGTCATGGGTTTTCCTGTGGCTCGGCGCCTTCCGGCGGCCATTGTTTAACCAGCGCTACGACACCAAAAAACTGGTGGTCGAAATAATTGACCGCGTCGAGCGTCACCTGGCGTCGCTGCGTGATTCGATGGGTGGTGTAATTGCCGGGCTGCCGCAGCGTCTTGATGTCGTCGTAGTGGGGCGCACCGCGTCGGTCCTTCCGATGCAGCGCCAGGTCGATGCGCAGATGCAGAAAACGCCCCCGTTCCAGCGCCACCGTGCCGTCTACCCCAAACACCGGCTCCCGAGCCTGCGCGCCCAGCAGCATGCCCGCGCTGTCCAGCTCCTGTCGGTCCAGCAGCGTGCCGCCGAACAACCTGACCGGCTGCGGATCGCCAAAGGTGGCTGCCGGCTGATGCCAGCCTCGCAGCGTCAACGGCGTGAGTCCGGGTTCCGCCGCCAGCGCACGCCATTCCCGCACCATGATCAGCGATTCAGCGGGCACAGCAACAAACAGATCGGTGACGGGCAGCAGCGGCGCGCTGCGTGCCAGGGCCGCCGGCGCTGGCGGGGGCAGGAGCTCAAGGCCGATACCCCCGCTGCCGGCCTCATCGCTTATCGGTTCCTGGCCCGGCGGGTCCAGGGGATCATTGGTCGGAAGCGTGTCGGCGCCTTCGTCGGTGAGCGGCTCCAACGTGCTGCGGGTGAACGGATCCGGGCGCTGGCGGGGTCCCGCTGTCGGCGGTTGTGCCTGCCAGCGGCCAGTGGCATAGCCCGTCTGCGGCGTCACCACGGTTCTCTCCAGCAGGCCGGTTTCGGAGTTGAGGAACAGGCTGGTTTCGACCAGCGGCCAAAGTGTCAACGCCTGGTCGAGGGCCGGCTCATCGGGGAACCGATAGAGGGGTTCGCTGGCGGTATCGCGCTGGAACACCAGGATCTCGACGTAGTAGCGCGGATCTTCGGAGTCGCCGGCTCGCGGCTGGCCTAGCGCCGGGGCAAGCATCAGCAGCAGCATCGCTGCCAGCGTGCCGATATGAGTGCGGCGCCCGCTCATGCCGCCTGCCGCTGGTTGAGGCGCGCGAGCAGCTGCTGCGCCGCCGCAACCCGCTCCTCCGTGGTGTCGAGATCCATGCTGATCTTCAGCCGATGTTGACCGTCGAAGGTGTAGCGACTGGGTTCACTCTGCACCATTTTGATCACCGTCAGCGGCTCGACCGACGCGCTTTCCAGAAACTCGATGGTGCCGCCACCGTCGTGCATCTGCAGGCGTCGGATTCCAAGCGCCTCAGCGCTTTGCCGCAGCCGCGCGACCGTAAACAGATGCTGCGTCGGCTCCGGCAGCAGGCCAAATCGGTCGATCATCTCCACCGCAATCGCGTCCAGCGCCTCACCGTCCGGAGCGCTAGCGATTCGCTTGTAGAGAACCAGCCGCATGTGCACGTCCGGCAGGTAGGCATCTGGGATGAGCGCCGGAATCGACAGGTCCACCTCACAGCCGTGGGCCTCCGGCAGATCCTCTTCGGGCAGCTGGCCGGCGCGCATCGCTCGGACTGCTCGCTCCAGCAGTTCCATATAGAGCTGGAAGCCCACCTGCGCAATCTGACCGCTCTGGTCGTCACCCAGCAGCTCACCGGCGCCGCGGATCTCCAGATCGTGTGTGGCCAGCGTAAAGCCGATACCCAGCTCTTCGAGCGACTCCAGCGCCTCCAGGCGTTTGATCGCATCGGCGGTCATTGCTTTGGGCGGCGGCGTGATCATGTAGGCATAGGCGCGGTGGTGTGACCGGCCAACCCGACCGCGAAGCTGATGCAGCTGGGACAGTCCCAGCCGATCGGCCCGATTGATGATGATGGTGTTGGCGGAAGGCACGTCGATGCCGTTTTCGATGATGGTGGAGCACACGAGCAGGTTGATGCGCTGCTGGTAGAAGTCGCGCATGATCACCTCCAGCTCACGCTCCGCCATCTGCCCGTGAGCCACCCCGGTTCGGGCGTGGGGAAAAAGCTCCTCGAGCTCCCGCGCCATGCGCTCGATCGTCTTGACCTCGTTGTGCAGAAAATACACCTGGCCGCCGCGATTGAGCTCGCGCGACACCGCGTCTTTGATGGTGCCGTTGTCCCACTGGGCGACAAACGTTTTCACCGCTATACGATGCGCTGGCGCGGTGGCGATGATCGACAGATCCCGCATCCCGGAGAGCGCCATGTTGAGTGTCCGGGGAATCGGGGTGGCGGTCAGGGTCAGCAGATCCACCTCCGCGCGCATCTGCTTGATGCGTTCTTTCTGGCGCACCCCGAAGCGCTGTTCCTCGTCGACGATCAGCAGACCGAGGTTTTTGACCATGACGTCCTTCTGCAGCAGGCGGTGGGTGCCGATGACAATATCGACCTTGCCGTCGGCCAGATCCCTTAGCACCCCGGTTGACTCACCCTTTGACTGGAATCGGGATAGCGCCTCAACCCGGACCGGCCAGCTCGCAAAGCGCTCAGCGAAGCTGCGCCGGTGCTGCTCGGCCAGCAGCGTTGTCGGCACCAATACCACCACCTGGCTGCCGGCCTGCACCGCCACAAACGCGGCACGAAGCGCAACCTCGGTTTTGCCAAAGCCGACGTCGCCGCAGACCACCCGGTCCATCGGCTGGTCGCTGGCCAGGTCCGCCAAAACCGCCTCGATGGCTGTGGCCTGATCGTTGGTTTCCTGAAACGCAAAGCCGGCGCAGAAGCGGGCATACATCGCGTGGTCAATCGGCATGGCGCGGCCGCGCCGGGCTTCGCGCCGCGCGTACAGCTCGAGCAGCTCCGCCGCCACGTCGCGCACCTTCCGGGCGGCCTTGCGCTTCGCTTTGGCCCACTGATCGCCGTTGAGCTTGTGCAGTGGCGCGTGCTCCGGATCAGCGCCCGTGTAGCGGCTGATCAGGTGCAGGGCGGAAACCGGCACGTAGATCTTGTCGCCACCGGCGTACTCCAGCGCCAGGAACTCGGCCTCAACGCCGCCGGCCGACATGCGGTTGAGGCCCTGATAGCGGCCCACGCCGTAGTCCTCGTGCACCACCGGGGAGCCCGGGCTCAGGTCGTTCAGATCGCTGATGATGGTCTCGGCGCTGCGCCCGGTACGCCGCTCGCGGCGAAGCACCGTGTTGCGCCGGCCCAGCAGCTCGGTTTCGGTGAGGAAGGTCGGGCCGTCCTCCATCACAAAGCCGGTGTTGAGGAGACCAACGGCGGTGTGCAGCCCGGTCTCGACGCTGGGCCAGTCCGTGAGCTGGGCGAGGGTGCCTGGATGCTGCCCGTGACCCAGCAGGTGTTCCGTCAGGATCTGTCGTCGTCCCTCGCTGCTGGCCACCGCAATGAGCGCGCCGTCGGCGACCTTAAGCTGCTCGGCCAGGCGCGCTTCACCACCGTCAGCCTCGAGATCCGTTATTGGCGCCGGGCTGACATGGAGCAGGGGCTTCACCTCCGGGTTGGCGCTGTAGCTGGCGCTGACGAAGCGGCCCAGCACGGCCTGGGTCTCCTCGGGCGTGAGCAGAAGCTCGGTCGGGTTGAGGATCGGGCGGCGCACGTCGTGGCGCCGGTCCTCATAGCGCGCGTTAAGCTGCAGCCATGCTTCGGAGAGCGCGTCGCCGAGGCGATCGACCTGCAGCAGCAGCGTGCGCTCGGGCAGGTAGTCAAAGATCGTCGCCGTCTGCTCGAAGAACAGCGGCAGGTAATATTCGATGCCGTTGCCCGGCACCCCGGCCTTGGCGTCTTTGTAGATTTCGCAATGCTGTAGGTTGACGTCGAAACGATTGCGGAAAGCGGCGCGGAAGGTGTCCGCGCCAGCCTTGTCAAACGGGTACTCGCGCGCGGGCAGCAGCGCGATGTGCTCCATCTTTTCCAGGCTTAGCTGCGTCTCCGGGTCGAAGCTGCGGATAGTCTCGACCTCGTCGTCGAACAGCTCGATGCGAAGCGGATGTTCAGCACCCATCGGAAACAGATCCAGCAGCGAGCCGCGCACGGCGAACTCACCCCGCTCGTTCACCTGCGGGACGCAGCGATAGCCGGCGGCGCCCAGCCGCGCGCGCTCCTGCTCCGGATCGAAGCGGTCGCCGATCTTCAGCACCAGCCCCTGGCCGTGAATAAAGCTGGGCGGCGCAATACGCTGTGCCAGCACCTGGGCGGGCATCACCAGCGCGCCGCGCTGGGTGGTTTTGAGCTGGTAGAGCGTAGAGATCCGGTCCGAGGTAATGTCCGGATGGGGTGCAAACTGGTCGTAGGGCAGGGTTTCCCAGTCCGGAAACGGCAGCACGGGCTGCCCGAAGGCCTGGATTTCGTCGGTCAGGATCTGCGCGCTGCGCGAGTCTTCGGTGATCACCAGCACAAACTGCCCGCGGTCGGCCACCTGGTGCGCTACGGCGAGTGCCAGAGAGCTGCCCGGGAGAAAGCCCCAGTCGGCCAGCCGACCTGGGGTACCGGGGATGGGCGGGTTCAGCAGCTTCACGCGGTTGACCCGACCGCTGCAGCCTCTTTTGCGCCACGACCGAGGACCCGCGGCGCCGCTATCAATAACGCCAGGCAAATCGCAAAGCTGGCCCACCAAGGGAAGCCGAAGCCAATCGGCAACAGGCCCCCGGCAATGGCGACGGTGGCCACGGTCATGGCGTAGGGCAGCTGGGTATTGACGTGCTCGACGTGGTCGCACCCGGACGCCATCGACGACAGGATGGTGGTGTCGGAGATCGGCGACACGTGGTCACCCCAGACGGCGCCGCCCAGGACGCTGGCAATCGAGGCGTAGAACACGGCCGCGCCGGTGCCTTCGAGCGGTGCTCCGCCGGAGACCGCCCAGGCCAGCGGCACAATGAGGGGAATGAGAATCCCCATGGTGCCGAAGCTGGTGCCGGTACCAAAAGCCGTCAGCGCCGCCAGCATGAAGACAAGCGTCGGCAGGACCGCCGGGTTGATGGCGTCGCCGAGCTGCTCAACCAGGAATTGGCCGGTGCCGAGCGCGTCCGTGACGCCGGACATCGCCCAGGCCATCACCAGGATGGTGATCGCGGTGATCATGCTGCCGACACCTTTGAGCCAAGCCTCCATGGTCTGCTCCAGGGTCATGATGCCCTGCAGTACGGTGAGCGCGACGGCGACAATGCAGCTGGCCGTGGACGCCCAGACCAGGGCTGCGTAGGAATCACCGTCTCCGATCACCTGCTGAAGCGTCTTGCCTTCGCCGCCGCCGCCGGTTTCCCAGAGTCCCCACATGACACCCAGTATGAGCACGGCGATCGGCGCGATGGCGTTGATCGCCCGTTCGGGCGGGCCGGACTGGCCGTCCGAAGCATCCGTCGGAGCGACCTCTTGCACCGGTTCAGCCGCCGCCTCGCTGCTGACCATCGGGCCGTAGTCTCGCCGAGAGATGACAATGATGAACACAAAAGCAATCGCCAGCAAAGGATAGAAGCTGTACTGCAAACTGTAGAGAAAGATCAGATAAGCATCTGTTTCAATACCAATTTTCTCCGCCGCATCGCCGATCAAACCCACCTGGTAGCCGATCCACGTGGTGATCAGCGCAACGCAGGACACCGGTGCCGCGGTGGAGTCGACGATGTAGGCGAGCTTCGCCCGGGAGACGCCCATGCGATCGGTCACCGGACGCATCGCGTTGCCCACGACCAGCGTATTGGCATAGTCGTCAAAAAAAATGGCGAGCCCTAGGCCCGCGGTGGCCAAGCTGGCCCGGCGTGCGTCCCGGGCCCAGCGGGTCAGGCGGGCGACCACCCCCTGCATGCCGCCGTTGTTGGCGATCACCCCGACCATTCCGCCGATCAGCAGCGAAAAGACAATGACCGAGGCATGGCCTTCGTCGGCGAGCGCCTGCACCACGTAGACCTGGCTCACGTCGAGCATGCCCTGGCCAAAGCCCGCGAGGCTGAGGTCGTAAACCGCCCAGGCGCCGACCCACAGGCCGATGAATAGCGCGAGGATCACCTGCCGGAAAATCAGCGCAATCCCAATCGCCAGCAGCGGCGGCAGAATCGAAAACACGCCCTTGTGGGTCGTCTCGTCAGCGTCGGTCCCCTGCGCCAGCGCCAGCTCCGGTAGCAGGACGGCCGCGACCATGATCGTGATCGGGGTCAGGAGCCGCAGGTAAGGCGAGATGGCTAGGCGATTGCGGGTTTGAGACATAGGGTTCCTGGCGGGTTTTTTCGGCATTGCGCTGCGGTGCGCAAGGATACCGATTTGTGGCTCATCCGTCGCCTGTCCGGAAGCGCAGGTAGCAGCGGCTCACGGACTCCGGCGCTTCAAGCTGCGGATAGTGCCCGATGGTCGGATCCCGGGTCAGCTGCACGTTCGGGCACTCCTGCTCCAGGGCATCGGCCAAGTGGGCGCCGGAAACCGGGTCGAGCTCGCCGATCAGGGCCCCGACCGGGCAGGAAGCGTCTCGCACCGCGTTGATCCATCGCTCCCCGTGCTCTGCGCGCTCCCGGATGTACTGGCTGATGGCGGCCATCACGCGCCGACCGCCGTGCTGTTCGATCAGCTGCCAGCAGGCAGCCAGCTCCGCCTCGCTCGGCTGGGTGTCGGGTCCAAACACTTCAGCGAAAGAGCGGTAGAAGCGTTTTCGGCTCATCAGCCGCGCCACCAGTGGGCCCAGCGGGCCGATCAGCAGGCGTTGGACCGGTCGCGGCCGGTGCTGGTCTGGGATGATGCCGCCGTTCAGCAGATAGGCCGACAGAATCTCCAGCTCCGGCGGAGCGAGGCTCAGCAGCTCTTGCGCCACGCTGTCGCCGTAGTCGTGAGCCAGCAGATGGACGCGGTTGATCCCGAGCTCGCGACACAGGGACAGACAGAGCTGAGCCTGGTCGCGGATGCTGTAGCGGTAGTCTCGCGGCTTGGCGGAATAGCCAAATCCGATCATATCTGGCGCCACCAGCGGTCCGAGGGTTTGCAGCGTTGGCCAGATCGCGTGCCAGTCCCAGGATGCGGTGGGAAAACCGTGAATCACCAACGTCGCCTCGCCGTGAGCCGCGCGATGGTGCTGCGCCACGACGCGGTGGCCGCGGTAGCTGAACCATTCGGTGGTCAGATACCAGCGGGCCAGGGAGGAGTCCGGAGCGTGCGGCTGGCTCCGAGTACTGTCCTGGGCGACACCATCGGCGAGGTCGGGTGTTGTCATGTGGGCCATTTTACTCCTTGCCGCGCGGTAGGGGCGACGACAGGCGGTTCGGCGCAGCGTCAGCAGAAGTTGCGGGCGCGGATTTTGAGGTCGCCCAGCAGGTGATCAAAGCAGTGCAGCCGCTCAGCGATCAGGTGCCAGACGCCTTCCTGACACTCCAGCACGCCGTCCACCGCCATCAGCGTGCTCGCCAGCAGCACCCGGCGCTGGGTGACCGCCAGGTCTTTCCAGACGATCACGTTGAGCATGCCGGTGTCGTCCTCCAGGGTCAGGAAGGTCACCCCGCTGGCGGTACCCGGCCGCTGGCGCAGGGTCACCAGGCCGGCGCAGCGCACGCGGCTGCCGTGAGGCTTGGCCTGCACGCGTTCAACGGTCAAGGCCCGCTCCTGCTCCAGCATCGGCCGCAGCAGCGCCAGCGGATGACGGCCCAGCGTGAAACCCTGGGTGGCATAGTCGGCCAGCAGATTTTCCGCCTCGCTGGGCTCTCGCAGGCTGACCGGCGCCTCATCAATACTGCTGCTTTCCAGCAGCTTGGGGAAATGCTCCACGCCGGCCACGTCCCAGGCGGCCTGATGGCGGTTACCCGACAGGGAGGTCAGGGCACCCGCTTCGGCCAGGCAGCGCTGCTGCTTGCGGTCGAGCCCGGCTCTCAGCACCAGATCCTGAACGCTGCTGAAGGAGCGCTGTCGGCGCGCCTCGAGGAGCCGCAGGGCGGCGACCTCGGGAAAACCTTTGCACTGGCGCAGCCCCAGGCGCAGCGCCGGGCTTCCTTCGGGCGAGCGGCGCTGACCGGGCTCGGGCTCCAGCGTGCTGTCCCAGTCGCTGAAGGAGACGTCCGCCGGCAGGACGGTCACGTTGTGCCGGCGCACGTCCTGGACCAGCTGGGAGGGAGAGTAAAAGCCCATCGGCTGGCTGTTGAGCAGAGCGCAGCAGAAGGCGGCCGGCTCAAAACACTTCAGCCAGCACGATACGTACACCAGCAGCGCGAAGCTGGCCGCGTGCGACTCGGGAAAACCGTAAGAGCCAAACCCTTTGATCTGCTCGAACACGCGCTGGGCAAACTCCTCGTCGTAGCCGCGCTCACGCATGCCTTCAATGATGCGCCGCTCGAAGTGCTCCAGCCCCCCGTGGCGTTTCCAGGCCGCCATGGAGCGGCGCAGCTGATCGGCTTCGCCAGCGCTGAAGCCGGCCGCCACGATAGCCAGCTGCATCACCTGCTCCTGAAAAATCGGCACGCCCAGCGTCCGCTCGAATACCTCCTTCAATGCCTCGGAGGGGTAGGTGACCAGCTCCTTGCCCTGACGGCGGCGCAGGTACGGATGCACCATCTTGCCCTGGATCGGGCCAGGCCGGACGATCGCAACCTCGATCACCAGGTCGTAGTAACAGGCCGGCTTGAGCCGCGGCAGCATGCTCATCTGGGCCCGGGATTCAATCTGGAAGACGCCGATCGTGTCCGCCTTCTGGATCATTCGGTAGACCTCCGGATCCTCGGCCGGGATGTCCTCGATACGCAGCCGGCGGCCGCGCCAGCGGCTGATGAGATCCAGGCAGCGGCGGATGGCGCTGAGCATGCCCAGCGCCAGGCAATCCACCTTCAGCAGCCCCAGCGCCTCCAGGTCGTCTTTGTCCCACTGGATGATGGTGCGGTCCGCCATGGCGGCGTTCTCCACCGGCACCAGCTCCGCCAGCGGCTGCTGGGAGATGACAAAACCGCCCACGTGCTGCGATAGGTGGCGAGGAAAGCCCAGGATTTCCCCCGTCAGTACCAGCAGCCGCTGAATGGCCGGCGTGCGGGCGTCAAAACCCGATTCGGACAGCCGCTCCGTGAGCGCCTCCAGGCTGTCCCAGGCGGTGATGCTGCGCGCCAGCCGGTCCACCTGCTCCAGGTCGAAGCCCAACGCTTTGCCCACGTCGCGGATCGCGCTGCGCGGCCGATAGCTGATCACCGTGGCGGCCAGCGCGGCCCGGCGCCGGCCGTACTTCCGATAGACGTACTGCAACACCTCCTCGCGGCGCTGGTGCTCAAAGTCCACGTCGATGTCGGGCGGCTCGTTGCGCTCCTTGGAGATAAAGCGCTCGAACAGCATGCTCATGCGGGCCGGGTCCACTTCGGTGATGCCCAGGCAGTAGCAGACCGCGGAGTTAGCTGCGGAGCCGCGGCCCTGACAGAGGATCTGCTGGCGGCGCGCAAACGCCACCACGTCCTCCACGGTCAGAAAGAATGCTTCGTATTGGAGCTCAGCGATCAGCGC